>CAMWIH010000007.1 GCA_947174305.1 uncultured Porphyromonadaceae bacterium
CCTTTTTTTTATTTTTAAATTTCAATTTAAATAGCTAATTTTGCAGATTATTATGGCATTAGAATCTGATTGAAATGCTTACAAAGAAATATAACCTCATCAACAATGTGACGGGCTGGATAATTTTCGCTATTGCTCTTGTCACTTATTGGCTCACTCTCGAGCCTACCGCTTCTTATTGGGATTGCGGTGAGTTTATCATCCAGGCTGACAAGCTTGAGGTGGGTCACCCGCCGGGCAACCCTATCTTTATGCTTACCGCCCGTTTTTTCGCTAACTTTGCTCCTGATGCTACGAAGGTTTCCGTCATGGTGAATGCCATGAGCGGATTGCTCAGTGCGCTCACTATCCTTCTTCTTTTCTGGACAATCACACATCTTGTGCGCCGCCTTGTGGTGAAGGATGATGTGAAGCATGAGATTTCCCTTACAGAATATCTTGTGATAATGGGAAGCGGCGTTGTCGGTGCCTTGGCTTATTGTTGGAGCGATACGTTCTGGTTCTCGGCTGTTGAAGGTGAGGTGTATGCATTCTCCTCCTTCTGCACGGCATTGGTGTTCTGGTTAATCCTGAAATGGGAGAATAGGGCCGATATGCCTCATTCCGACAGATACCTGATCCTCATAGCCTACGTGATTGGAGTCAGCATAGCAGTTCACTTGCTCAACCTACTCTGCATCCCTGCCATAGTGCTTGTGTTTGCCTACAGGAAATGGAAGGATATGAATCTCACGAAATCTATCGTGGCACTCCTCATATCATTTGTCATTGTAGCGTTGGTTCTGTTCGGTCTTGTACCGGGCTTCATCAAGATGGCGCAGCGTTTTGAGCTTTTCTTCGTGAATGTGCTTCACTGCCCCTTCAACACGGGTGCCTTGGTATATGCTTTTGTTGCCGCTGCACTCTTTGTGTGGGGCATTGCATCGCTCAGGTCGTGCAAGTCGGCCATGATGATCAAGGTGAGTTTCTTTGTTGCCGTGTTCATCTCCGGAATGCTCTTCATCGGTTCCGGCTGGGTGTGGGGTTGGATCTTCATGGGTGCCCTCGCCGCATGGCTCTTCTTCTATAAGCGTCCGTTGCCTGTTCGCACGCTAAATATCATAGTGTGGAGCATAGCCGTTATATTCGTCGGATATTCGAGCTATGCGCTCATTCTCATCCGTTCGAGCGCAGACACTCCGATGAATCAGAATTCTCCCGACAACGTGTTCGACCTGGCTTCATATCTGAGCCGTGAGCAGTATGGCGAAACACCGTTGCTTTATGGTGAGACAATCAACTCGGGGGTTCAGAAGAAATTCGTAGGGAATCAGACCATCGAGACCGGAGAACTGAACGACGACGGCACTCCCTTCACCTACAGTGTGCCTACCTACAGTCAGATCATCGACAAAGGTGTTGTGGAATATGCCAAGGGAGTAAGGAACGCTGAGCCCAAAAGCAGCGAGTTCATGAGCGGCAGGGACGTGAAAAACAACGCTTCGCTCGCTCAGCGCGGCGGCGACTATTACGTTAAGAAGGGATATAGGGATAATCCTAAGCTCAATCCGGAGCTTAACATGGTTTTCCCCCGAATTTACAGCCGTATGCACCGGGATGCCTACCGCACGTGGGTGACGCTCGACACAACTCCGGCCAACATCAAGGAGCTCTATGCCGTCGATGCCACCAACGGCGACAAGGTGCCCGAATATGACCTTAACGGCCAGCCCACCCTGAATCCTATCACCAATCAGGTAGTGTTCCCGCAGAAGATGGCTTACCGGCCCACCTACCTGCAGAACTTCTCCTACTTCTATAATTACCAGCTCATCCACATGTATATGCGCTATTTCATGTGGAACTTTGCCGGTAGGCAGAACGACCTTCTGAACCAGCAGGGTGAACTCGACGCCGGCAACTGGATTTCAGGAATACCATTGATCGACAATGCACGTCTCGGCGACCAGAGCCTCCTTCCCGACGATTTAGGGAAGGATAACCAGGGACACAACGTTTACTATATGCTCCCGCTCATCCTCGGAATCATCGGGCTCGTATGGCAGTCGTTTGCCGGCAATAGGGGTATCGAGCAGTTCTGGGTTGTATTCTTCCTCTTCTTCATGACCGGTATCGCCATAGTGCTCTATCTCAACCAGCCGCCCATGCAGCCGCGCGAGCGTGACTATGCGTTTGCGGGATCGTTCTATGCCTATGCCATCTGGATAGGTATGGGAGTGGCCGGACTCTGGACCTTGATCCGCCTGATTATGGGTGGCAAGGATGCCAAGCATACACTCTATGCGGCCGCCGTGGCCTGCCTACTCGGATTGATCATCCCGATCCAGATGGTGAGCCAGACATGGGATGACCATGACCGTTCGGGACGTTACGCGGCACGCGACTATGCCGTGAACTATCTTGAAAGCCTGGAGCCGAATGCCATAGTGTTCTGCAACGGCGATAACGACACCTTCCCTCTCTGGTATGCACAGGAGGTGGAGGGGGTAAGGCCCGACGTGAAGATAATAAACCTCAGCTACCTCGCTTCCGACTGGTATGCCAACCAGCAGATGAAGCAGAGCTATGAGGCCGCCCCCGTGAAATTCACGGCAAAACCGGAAGATATAGCCTATGGCAAGGCCGACGTGACACTTGTGGGTCAGGAGAGGGCTCCGATCGACCTGCTCACGGCAATCAAGGCTGTCTATTCGGGAAAGACATATAACAAAGATTATGGATATCCCGAAATCCCGAGCGGCGTCGTGACGATCCCTGTGGATAAAAAGAAGGTGATAGAGCGCGGCTTAGTGGCTCCCCGGGATTCCGACAAGATTGTGAATGAGATTGTGATTGACCTTGCCAACGCGCCTTCGATCAGAAGCAAAGGATATGTCAGCCTGAGCGAACTGCTGATGTTCGACATCATAGCCACGAATGCCGCCGAGGGTTGGCCACGTCCCATCTACTGGTGTTCGTCGGTTGGTTCGGAATATCATACCGGCCTCACCAACTATCTTGTGTCAACCGGCATGACCCATCAGCTTGTGCCGACACTGCAGGAGGGATTGCCGGCGCGCACCGACAGGGCATTCGATGTGGTGACAAAGAAATACCGTTGGGGTGGAGCCGACAAGGCCACGGCCGACAACCGTCCCTATTTCGACGAAACAGCAAGAAGGATGCTTATGGCCACCCGGAACTCAATCCTCGATGTGGCGCAGCAACTGATTGTAGAGGGTGACGAGCTTACTGAAAAAGGAGACACCAAGGGCGCCAACAAGAAATATCAGCAGGCACTGCAGGCGCTCAACCTCATAGAGAAGAACCTCGGTGAGGCCGTGACGCGCTACGGCATAACGGTGGCTCTTTCGCTACCCGAATATTATGGACTGATAGCCGAATCGACCAATAATCCGGCACTCCGCAAGAAAGCGGCCACAATGCTTTATGCCCAGATGGAACGCCTCATGCAATATGTGGCTTACAACAATTCGATAGCACAACAGTTTGGACCCGGCATGAACATGAGCACCGAATCGCGTTGGGTGCCATACCAGATGCAGAGCTTCATAGATGCCTACGAACGTTATGGCGGCGACCCGAAGAAGGTTGATGCGCTTCTGAAACGTTTCGGATTCAAACGCGAATATTTCAGCAAGCTCAATTCCGCGGCCTACTCCTCTTCCGATGAAGGGGGCGTGACTGTGGAGGCCGTGCTTCAGGAGCTTGAGACCTGGGCACAGCTTGTGAACGATATGGCCGCCATGAATCAGGAGGAATATGCGGCGGCACCGCTCGACCAGAAATATATCGACTCCGTGTTCTATGGATATGTGGAGCAGGTGAAGAGTGCCGGTGTGACAGACGAGGAGATGAACAAGGTGCTTCAATCCACCAAGGTCGATATGCAGCGTTCTCGCCGTATATATGAGGAGTATGAACGTAATCATCCCGAGTGATGCTTATTGAACAGCCTCCAAGAATTTTCCGCATGCTCAATCCCGGCGGCATCTTCAGGATTCCGTCGGGAGGGAAGCGTGAGGTGTATCTCACCTTTGATGACGGGCCTATTCCTGAAGTCACGCCGTGGGTGCTCGATGTGCTGGACAGGTATGGCGTGAAGGCCACCTTCTTCATGGTGGGCGACAACGTGAGGAAATATCCCGGGGTGTTTGAGGAGGTGAAGCGGCGCGGACACAGGGTGGGTAATCATACGATGCACCATCTGCAGGGGGCACATACCACCACGCGGGGCTATCTGCGCGATGTGGAGGAGGCCAACCGGCTGATAGGGTCAGACCTTTTCCGTCCGCCTCACGGATGGCTCAGGCCGAGGCAGGCCAGGGCGCTTGCTTCGCGCTACAGGATCATTATGTATGACCTCGTGACTCGCGATTACAGCAAAAGGATTGATGCCGCCGGGGTGGTGAAGAATGTGAAGAGATATGCTCGCCCGGGGTCGATAATAGTGTTTCACGATTCGCTGAAGAGCCGTGATAAGCTTGAAATCGCCTTGAGGGAATCGATAGAATGGCTCCTGGGGGAGGGGTATTCATTCGGATTGCTTTAGCTTCTGGCCGGAGCAGGAGCCGGGAGCAATGGCCGGAGCCGAGCTCCGGAACAGAACAGCTTCGCGAAAAGGAGGGGTGGAAACAGCTTAGCGATTGGGGAGGGGGCGACTTTTACGGGGCACAGCCCCGGGCGGAAACAGCTTCGCGATTGGGATCCGACTGATAAAAGAGGAGAAGGGAGAAGGAAGAGCAGGGAGAAGGAAGGGGGAGATTGATAGAGAATTTTAATTAAGAAAAGAAAGTGAAGAGAGTTCTTGTGGTTGGAGCCGGAGGATTTGCCGGAGGGTTTATGGTGTCGGAGGGCTTGAGGCGCGGATATGAGGTCTGGGCCGGAGTCAGGGCCACGACTTCGCGCAAATGGCTCGACGATGAGCGTATCCGCTTCTTGGAGCTTGATTTTGATAAGCCCCACGGCTGGGCCGAGTGCCTGCGCGCGGCGCTCCCTGAGGGGGAGAAGTGGGATTATATCGTGTATAATTTGGGCGCAACAAAGGTGGTGCGTTATCTCGATTTCAACCGTATCAATTATGAATATCTCCGCGATTTCATCAATGCCCTGAAGCTTGCCGGAATGGTGCCGGAGAAATTCCTTTACATGAGTTCCCTTTCTGCCATGGGCCCGGGCGACGAACGGAATTACACCCCATTCACCGAGGAGATGATCCCTTCGCCCAACACCCGCTACGGGTCTTCAAAACTGAAGGCAGAGGTGTGCCTCCTCTCTTCGGGAATCCCCTATATAATTTTTAGGGCGACAGGAATCTATGGCCCACGCGACCACGACTATTTCCTGATGTTCGAGTCTGTGAAGAAAGGGTTCGATTTCTCAGTAGGCTTCCGCAAACAGATGCTCACGTTCATCTATGTGGAAGACCTGGCACGTGCGGTGTATGATGCGCTCGAGAAGGCACCCACGGGAGAGGTGTATAATATATCCGAGCCGAGGAGCTACACTCAGAAAGAGTTCCGCAGGATAAGCGCGCGAGAGGTCGGGAAGAGATTCGTGATACCTGTCAGGGTGCCGGTGTGGGGGCTCAAGGTGGTGTCGTGGGTGGCCGAAAAGATCGGGATGCTCAGGATGAAACCCTCCACCCTCAACAGCGATAAATATCATATAATGAAACAGCGCAACTGGAATGTGGATGTGACTAAGGCTAAGCGCGATTTCGGTTTCAATCCGGAAGTTACCCTTGCTGAAGGTGTGGGAAAGAGCGTGGCGTGGTATAAAACGGAAGGCTGGCTGAAATGAAGCAGATGACTACCGACAGTGTAACAGCCCCCCTGTTTAACTCGGCAGGGTTGCCCATCCCGCCCGCGTTGCCCGACTCCTTGCTGACAGACTCTGTGGCGGAGCCGGTATATGGCCTTATTGTCGAGAACCCGGTGATAAGGGAGCAGGAACCGGCACGCGACCCCGAATCGTTGGGGATGTCGATAGTGTGGACGGTGCTGGTGTTCCTCTTCTGTGCCGTTGCGTTGAAATTCAAGAACAATGTGAAATATCTGAAGGCCGTGATGAGCGACCTCACCGAAGTGCGTGTGCGCCAGAACGCCTTCGACGACACAGTGAAGGAGACCTCCTTCCTTGTGTTGCTGAATGTGCTCTGGGTATGTGCCTGCGGCATACTGCTCTGGCAGACGGTGATGCTTGATGTGGGGGATGTGGCTGTCGGAGCAAGTTTCTCGATTCCTGACCGTCCTTCGCTCGGGATCGCGATATGCGTGGGGATGATGGGGGTTTATGCGCTGCTGATATGCATAGCCTACTGGGTGATAGGATATGTGTTCACCGACCGTGAACGCGCCAAGATGTGGCTTAAGGGAGCCGGGGCATCGCAAGGGCTTGAAGTAGTGTTCCTGCTGCCACTTGCCGCGCTTTCAATTTGCTACGAGCCATGGGTGCCCATTCTGCTCGAAATAGCGGCGGGAGTGTTCATTTTGGGCAAAATTATATTTATTTATAAAGGTTTTCGCATTTTTTTCACTCAAATTTCGTCGTGGATGCTATTTTTGTACTACCTTTGCAGTGTAGAAATAGTTCCATTGATACTTACATACCTTGCTACCTTGCAGATGTGCTCGGTCTTGTTGTAAAAACGGATGGAATCAAGCCGAAAACGGCGATCTGCAAGGTCAGAAAATATTAGCTCATGAAAGTCAAGAAGATATTAGTATCCCAGCCCCAACCCTCCTCAGAAAAGTCGCCCTACTATGACATCTGCGCCAAATATGACGTGGAGATGGTGTTCCGGCCATTCATAAAGGTGGAGGGCCTGACGGCCAAGGAATTTCGCCAGGCAAAGATCAATCTGGCCGATTACACTGCAGTGATATTCACGAGCCGTACGGCCGTTGACCATTTCTTCCGTCTGTGCGAGGAGATGAGGGTCAAGGTGCCCGACACCATGCGTTACTTCTGCACCACAGAATCGATTGCCCTCTATCTGCAGAAATATATAGTTTATCGCAAGCGCAAGATCTCCTTCGGAAAGACCGGCAAGCTTGACGACGAACAGCTCACGGCGGCCTTGGTGAAGAACGATAAGGAGAAATTCCTTTTCCCCATTTCGGATGTTCACAAGGACGACATACGGAGCCTGAGCGAGAAGGGACTTGATGTGACGAAGGCCGTGATGTATCGCACGGTCAGCAATGATTTCCAGCCCGGGGAAAGCCTGGACTACGACATGCTCGTATTCTTCAGCCCGGCCGGGATTGCAAGCCTGAAAAAGAACTTCCCCGAATTTGACCAGGATAAGGAGGGGATTTTCATCGCCACGTTCGGCTCGACCACGGCCAAAGCGGTTGAGGATGCCGGATTGCGTCTCGATGTGCAGGCTCCCACAGCCAAGCATCGGTCAATGCCCGATGCCATAGAGGCATTCCTGGCGGAGAATAATAAAGATTGAAACATCAATATCAAGGAAGCCCGCCCATATAGGACGGGCTTTCTTGATATATGGCATTATGCCGATAGAGTAAAAGCAAAACAGAGAGAATATATACCGAGAGACATGAAAAACTTCGATGAGAACATGCTTAGCCGTCTCTACCTTAAGGACACGGCATTCAAGGACCTGATGCAACGCCGCATCTTCAATGTATTGCTAATCGCCACCCCCTACGATGCCTTCATGCTTGAGGAGGATGGACGCGTGGATGAGCAGGTGTATTTCGAATATGTAGGCTTGAATCTGTCGTCGCCGCCGCGCTTCACCATGGTCGCCAATTATGAGGAGGCGCGCGAGGTGCTTGCCTCCAAGCCTTTCGACCTGATCATCGCGATGCCGGGTGTGGATATAAGCGAGACCTTCCGCGAGGCGGTGGAGATTGACCGACTCTATCCGGACACTCCTTTCGTGGTGCTGACGCCCTTCTCCAAGGAGGTGAGACGCAAGATAGCCAACGAGGATATGCGCGGAGTGGATTACGTGTTCTCCTGGCTCGGTAACGTTGACCTTATCCTGGCCATAATAAAGCTCATCGAAGACAGGATGAATGCCGAGAACGACATAAATGAAGTCGGCGTGCAGGCAATAATCCTTGTGGAAGACTCCATCCGGTTCTATTCCTCCATTCTCCCGAACCTTTTCAAGTTTCTCCTCAAGCAATCGAAGCGTTTCGCCACTGAAGCCCTCAACGAGCATGAGCAGATGATGCGAATGCGCGGACGCTCAAAGGTGCTCCTGGCGCGCGACTATGAGGAGGCCATGGCACTGGTGGATAAATATGGCGACAACCTGTTGGGAGTGATCACCGACTCGCGCTTCCCCAAGGATGGGGAGAAAGACCCGCACGCCGGGATGAAGCTCTGCGAGGAGATACACAAACGCTATCCCTATATGCCTGTCATCATGGAGAGCCAGGAGAGCGCTAACCGCTTTCCGGCCGAAGCGAGGGGATATACCTTCATTGACAAGAATTCAAAGACCCTTGCCCTCGATCTGCGTGAGGCAGTGTCGAAGAAATTCGGATTCGGAGATTTCATCGTGCGCGACCCGGAGAGCGGAAATGAGCTTATGCGTATCCGCAACCTGAAAGATCTGCAGAAGAACATCGACCGTATCCCGCCCGGTGCGCTCTATTATTATTGCGGAAACAACAGCATCTCGCGCTGGCTCTATTCGCGTGCGCTCTTCCCGATTGCCAACCTACTGAAGAATTTCAAGTTTAACGATCTGGAGGAGGCCACCAGGGTGAGGAAGCTCATTTTTGAGTCGATCGTGAAATACCGGCGGATGAAGAACCGCGGTGTGGTGGCCATCTTCGACAAAGACCTCTACGACAACTACAGCAACTTCGCCCGCATCGGCGAGGGGTCGTTAGGAGGGAAGGGACGTGGCCTGGCCTTCATCGACTCGATAATAAAGCGTCATCCGGTATGCGACGACTTCGACGGCGTGCAGATAACGATTCCCCACACGGTGGTGGTCTGCACCGACATATTCGATGAGTTCATGGATAGCAACGGCCTTTATCCCATGGCGCTTTCCGATGCACCTGACGAGGAGATATTGAAGCATTTCCTTGAGGCCAAGCTTCCTGACGAGGTGGTGTCTGACCTCATGGCTTTTTTTGAGGTGGTGAAGCGTCCGTTGGCCGTCAGAAGCAGTTCGTTGCTTGAAGATTCGCACTATCAGCCTTTTGCCGGTATATATTCCACGTATATGATTCCTTACGTGGAGGATGAGAAGAAACGCCGGAAAATCATCTGCGATGCTGTGAAGAGTGTGTATGCCTCTGTTTTCTTCAAAGACTCGAAGGCCTATATGAACGCCACGAGCAACGTGATTGACCAGGAGAAGATGGCTGTGATACTCCAGGAGGTGGCCGGCGAATATCACGACGGGTTCTATTACCCGAGTTTCTCGGGCGTGGGGCGTTCGCTGAACTATTATCCCGTGAATGATGAGAAATCGGAAGAGGGTGTAGTGGAAGTTGCCGTAGGTTTGGGAAAATATATAGTTGACGGCGGCCTGGCGCTCCGTTTCTCACCGAAGCATCCAACCCAGATAATACAGACCTCAACCGTGGAGACAGCACTCCGCGACACGCAGCGCAATCTATTCGCACTCCCCTCCACCGTGGGAGATGATTATGAATTCAAGGTTGACGACAGTTTCAACATTGTCAAGATTCCTGTGGCTGATGCCGCGAAGACAGGAGCCTTGAAATACCTTGTATCCACCTTCGACCTCTATGACGGCCTTATCCGCGACAGTGATTTGGGGAAGGGACGGAAACTTGTTACATTTGCCAATGTGCTCAAGCATGGGGTGTTCCCGTTGGCTGAGATTCTCGATTTCATGCTCTCCACGGGTCAATATGAGATGGGACGCCCTGTGGAGATAGAATTTGCGGGCAACATCAATCCAACCAAGGGGAAGAATGGCGAGAAAGGCACGGTATATTGGCTGCAGATACGTCCGATTGTGGATAAGAAGGAGATGCTCGACGACAAGATACTTGATGTGCCCGACGATAAGCTGATCCTGCGTTCCGATACTGCCTTAGGACACGGCATTATGGATAATGTGCATTACCTGGTCTATGTCAAGCCCGAGAATTTCAATTCCTCCTACAATCCGGAGGTGGCTCAGGAGATTGAGAAGATAAATTCGGAGATGGTGGCCGCCGGGGAACCGTACGTATTGATTGGGCCCGGACGTTGGGGTTCTTCCGATTCTGCGTTGGGAGTTCCTGTGAAGTGGCCTCAGATTTCGGGAGCTCGGCTCATTGTTGAAACGGCATTGCCGGGCTATCGCATAGAGCCGTCGCAGGGCACTCACTTCTTCCAGAACCTCACCAGTTTCGGTGTGGGTTATTTCACGGTTGATCCGGCCGGAGGGAACGGATACATAGACACGGAATATCTCGCGTCGCTTCCCGCGGAGAGGGAAACCGAGAGGGTGAAGGTGGTTAAATTCGACCGACCCCTGATGATAGCCATAAACGGCCGCAAATCAAAAGGGATTGTGGAGAAGCCGGAATAACCTGACAACTACAACTTATTGTGAAAATACACTCAAAACCAACAATATTAATATACTCTAAACCAACTGTAATATATTATGAGAAAAAAGATTACTGTTACTCTATTGCTTTCGGTGCTATTGGCTGCGAATGCCAGAGAGATCACACCGCAGGAAGCAGAAAGCGTCGCCTCTGATTTCTTCAGATCAAAAGGCGTTGCCTACAAGCCCTCATTGCGTGAGGCCAAGATGAATCAGAAAAGGGCGGGTTCATCCACTGCCACAAACCCTTATTATGTGTATAATGCCGGTGATAAACAGGGATTTGTAATTATATCAGGTGATGACCGAAGCGACAAGGTGCTGGGATATTCCGACACCGGGGCATTCGATGCAACTAACCTTCCTCCTCAGCTCTCCCGGCTGCTTGATTGCTATGCAGAGAATCTCGATAAAAACCTTTCAGGGAAAGGCACCCATTCCTCATGGAAAGTGGGGTCTGCACGGGTTGAAGGGAAACAGGTGTTGCTCGAAACAGCCAACTGGGGGCAGGGTTATCCCTACAACGCAGACTGTCCCACGATAGGGGATGTGCAGGCTCCCACCGGCTGTGTGGCTACTGCCATGGCAATCATGATGAAATTCCATAACTGGCCCGGAAACTATGAATGGGCGTCGATGCCTAAGAACACGGAGTCCGACCCGATTGACTATGAGAAGCAGTATGCTTCATTGGCAAAACTGATGAGGGATGCCGGCGAGGCTGTCTATATGAGCTACGGACCCGACGAGAGCGGGGCTCAGATGCCTTGGGTGGGTCATGCACTCCAGACACCGTTCCAGTATTCTTCCGATTGCCAGTTCATATATACAAGGAAACATTCCGAAGAGGAGAACCTTTCATTGTTGAGAGGCAATCTTGACAAGGGATTCCCCGTGATTTACAGCGGTTCGGGAAGTGGCAGCCATGCGTTCATTATCGACGGATATGATGAGGATAACTATCATGTCAACTGGGGATGGGATGGCTCATGCAACGGCTATTTCAATCTTAATGCCCTTAAGCCGACCGAGGAATCCGATTTCTCAAACGATACCGGCATGGTCATCAACATAATCCCCGACAAGGTGGGTAACAATCTTTCCGAATGCTGCATCGACTTTAACCTCTGGGCAGGCGGAGATGTGGCCGAACCCATGAACATAAGTGTGGAGGATGTAAAGAAAGGGGAGCCTTTCCATATCCTGCCTGGAAGTGTCCTGATTCCGGCGCATTATTCCGGCGAGGTCGGAATTGCCCTTGTGGGTGCTGACGATAAAATCAAAGAGGTATTAAAATCAGAGCCTGTTACAGGATATGATGAGTATTACGGAAGAAGTTTCAGATTCCTTTCCGTTGTGGCTAATTCTGATATCGATCCCACCGACAGATTGCAGGTTGTGGCTAAAAATGATAAGGATGGCTACTTCAAGTTGGTCGGTGGCACAATTGAGAGTCCTTCATACATCGGAGTGACCGGAAATAAACCGCGTCGTGGGAAAATCAAGTTTAATATAGGTGACGGCGTTGAATTCAAATGCGACACCGATTGGAACATGAATGGCAGTGACGGTCTCGGAACGATTCCCAAGGGAGAAAAAGAGGTGGAGGTGTTGCGTGGGTTGACACTCTATTTTGATTTTTCCACTTCAAATTATGATCCGAAGCAGTATGCCATATTTCAGGTTAACGGACCGTTGATTTATGGCGACATAATAATGGCTACTAATGAGAGAGAGAGGTATGAGTTTGACATTGCCGGAGATCATGAGGTGAAGGTGTCGCTTGCAACCCTTCATGATGAGAGATTTGATCTTGCACAAGCCGGTACACTGAGAGATAAGATTTCTCCTTCAGATGCCAATGGCGTAAGGGATCTTGTATTGAGCGGGAAGATGAATATGGACGACTTCATGTATATCCGAGACAATATGCCGTGTGTGCGTGTGCTTGATATGAAGAATGTGACTATTGAGGGATGCACGACAACTGATGAATCTTACGTCAAGTCTCCTCAGGAGTATGCTGCCGATGAGATGCCGAATTTCGGCCTTGTAAATCTGCATCATTCGTATATTGAGAATTTAATCCTTCCGGAAAATCTGAAAAGCATAGGGAATAATTCCATGGTGCATTTCAAGATAGAGGGATTATCGATACCTGTTGGTGTCACTTCAATCGGTATGAATGCATTTTATGCCAACCGCAACCTTAAGTCCGTTGAGCTGCTTAATCCTAAGCCGGTGGCCATTCAAGACTGTGTATTTGTCGAGACACCCTGTCCGGAAGGGGGCACACTCTATGTTCCGAAGGGATCAGCGTCCAAATTCCGTGTCGCAGACGTATGGAAAGACTTTGGAAACATTGTGGAAGGCGCGATGCCGGAATGGTCTTCAGTAGCGGAGATTTCCGGGGATGGAATGGAGATAATTAATGTATATTCAATTGACGGCACCTCTGTCATAAGAGGTGGTTCGAAGGCCGACCTTCAAAATCTCGATGCCGGAATTTACATCGTAAAAGATGGCAAGACAACATTTAAGGTGTCGGTTAAGTAACCGCATCTCCAATCTGCAAGTCTTGATGTAGCGAAAGCTACATTTTCAAAGATAATGGAAAACCTTGCAATTATAAAGTTCAACTTTATAATTGCAAGGTTTTTTATCAAGCCATAGAGGATAATTAACCTCAAGTAAGAGGAGGGAGGCATTAAGAAATAATAAATCTTTCCGTGAAAAACGGAAAGATTTATTGAAAAGTTTCCGATTTTTACGGAAACTATGGTCATGATGATTCTTATGCCCCTACAATTTCAGGGGGAAGGATGGGCATTGCGCCTTTCTGGGTGCAGACGTATGCGGAAGTGCGCACGGCTTTGTCGTGAGCCTCTTTCACGCTCTTGCCCTGAAGGATGGAGGCGATGAAGGCGGCGGTGAAGGAATCGCCGGCACCTACAGTATCGGCAACCTCAACCTTGGGAGTGGGAAGGAAGCTTACGTTTCCGGGTGTAAACACGTAGCTGCCGTTCACACCGCAGGTGAGAATGAGCATCTTGAGGTTATATTTGCCGAGAAGGATCCAGCATTTATCCTGAAGATCAATTCCGGGATAACCAAACATACGACTCACTGTCACAAGCTCCTCGTCGTTTATCTTGAGGATATTGCAACGCTCCATAGAGTTTTCAAGAATCTCCTTTGTGTAGAAGCCCTGGCGGAGGTTGACATCAAAAACGATCAGCGGATCGTTCTCCTCAGGAATGGCATCAAGAAACTTGTTGATAGTCTCTCTTGAGACAACATTACGCTGTGCAAGCGAACCGAAACAGAATGCGGAGGTCTCCTTTGCAAGATCCTCAAGTTCGGGAGTGAAGTTGATGTTGTCCCAAGCTACGTTCTCCTTAATATCATATACAGGCACGCCATTGGGGTCGAGCTCCACCTGCACGGTGCCTGTGGGGTAAGGAACGGTCTGGAGGATATACTTCACATTCTGACGGTCAAAATTCTCTTTAAGTTCGTGGCCGAGCGGGTCATCTCCGATTGCACTGCAGGCACGGCTGTCAAGACCGAACTGAGAAACGTGATAAGCGAAGTTGGCGGGTGCGCCACCGATTTTCTTGCCTTCGGGGAGGACATCCCAAAGAGCCTCGCCCATTCCTACTACTTTCATATTATTTTTCATTTAAAGTTACGCAATTGATTTTAGTCGGACGCACCGTGGTGCGTCCCTACGGTTTTGGTTTTGCAATCGAATGCCGGACGCACCGTGGTGCGTCCCTACGGTTTAGGTTTTGCAATCGAATGCCGGACGCACCGTGGTGCGTCCCTACGGTTTAGGTTTTGCAATCGAATGTAGGGACGCACCATGGTGCGTCCGCACATTCAGATATTTATTTTGATTCTACGGGATTCTTGATCTTGAGAGTATAGAACGCGAGATACAGCACACCGAGAGTCATCACTGCCACGGCCCCGGCCACACCTACTGCATCCTGAGCGAAGCCCATGCAGAGAGGGAACACCGTGCCTCCGAAAAGACCCATGATCATAAGGCCTGACACCTCATTCTTCTCGTTGGGCTGGCGGTTGAGAGCCTGTGCGAACACCACAGAGAAGATGTTGGAGTTGCCGAAACCGATGCAGGCGATTGCGCAGAGCACCAGTGTCTGCGAAGTGGCCACGAAGAGTCCGACCATACCGAGAAGCATGCAGAACACGCTGAAAGCGAAGAAGCTCTTTGCCGACATCTTGGCGAGGATAACGGAACCGAGGAGACAGCCGCCGGTGCGGAAGTAGAAATATATCTGGGTTCCGAGCACGGCCTCTTCAACGCTGAGACCGAAACGTTCGCTGAGAATCTGAGGGGCGAAAGTGTTGGTTCCCACATCGATGCCTACGTGACACATGATTCCGAGGAAGCAGAGCAACACGAAAGGTATGCGGAGCAACACGATACATTCCTTCACGCCGGTCACCTTGTCGGGACGCTCCTCTTCAATTGGTGTGGCACCGAGAGCCGCAATAGAGAGGAGACAGATTGCACCGAAAATCGGGAAGAGTATTCTCCAGGTGAGACCGAGCGTAGGCATCAATGCGGCCGCGCCCCAAGCCATGAGGTAAGGTGCGAGCAGGGAAGCGAGCGCCTTCACGAACTGACCGAAGGTAAGGGTCGAAGCCAGGCGAGCAGGATTGATAAGACCCGAAACGAGCGGGTTGAGGGAGGTCTGCATCACGGCATTTCCGATTCCGAGGAGGGAGAATGCTATGAGCATAGTGTAGTAGCCATCGTTGAAGATGGGGATTATCAGCGACACGAGAGTGAGGATGAGCGAGAACATCACGGTTTTCTTACGGCCAATCTTATTCATCAGCATTCCGGTGGGAACGGAGAAGATGAGGAACCAGAAGAATACCAGAGAGGGGATGAAACCCGCCTGAGCACTCGAAAGGTTGTGGTCGGCCTTGACGAAGTTGGTTGCCGAACCCACAAGGTCAACAAAGCCCATGGAGAAGAAGCAGAGCATCACGGGGATAAACTGCATCACCATATTCTTGGGCGCTGAAGGTGTGTTAACAGTTGTTGCCATTATTATCGTTTCAATGTTGGATTAAACCTGTTATTAATTTGCTTTAAGAGAATAAATTTCGAGATTGGTGATCTTGGCGTTCCCTTCAGAGCTGAAAGAGAGGGTTGAATAAGGCTCGTTGGGGAAGACAAGATTGGTCATGGCATACTTGCCATCTTTAGCAAACATCTCAATTGATGAATGGTCGATAAACATGCGCACGCTTGTCTTGCCATCTTTTGTGAAGGTGGGACTCACGGTCACCGCGGGGAAATCCTGGCTGAAATCCGATATTCCGGCCTGAGTGCGGTCGAAGGCGATGGTGTTGTCGGCAGGATTATAAGTGATCACCACTTTCTCATTCTTGGAATTTGAAAGAGTCACAAACACCTTTGCATTGTTCTTCGACTCTATATCGAAAGCCACCTCGCAGATACCGTTATTTGCGGCGGGTAGTTTGACGGAAGAGGCCTTCTTGGAGGCATTGATGTTTTTCCCTTTCACCAGGGTCATGTCGCGGAGTTTGAGGGTTTCGGGAGAGGGTGTAGAGGCGAGGTAGATCTGACCGTCGATTCCTTCAAAGAGTGACAGTTCGCGTGGAAGTGTGTTGGCGCTGCGATATTGCATCGTCGGCACATCGGCCGCATACTGCCAGTTGCTCATCCAGCCAATGGCGGTGCGACGGTTGTCGGGGGCATCACTCCAGGTTACGGTTGCATAGTTATCCTTGCCGAAGTCCATCCATTTGGTTGGGATCTTCCCGTTGGCATCGGTGTCGGCGGTGAAAGTCTTGCCGTCGAAATCACCCACGAAATATTGTGTCGCGCTACCTCCGAAAGGACCGCCGGGGTTGAGGTTGACCAGAAGCACCCATTTCTTCTTTCCGTTAATGTTGAGAGGGAAGAGGTCGGGACATTCCCATACACCATCCTGCGCGCCCTCGCCCTTTCCGAAAGAAGACTGTAGTGTCCAAGTTTTGAGATCGGGGGAGGTAAGGAAAAGAATCTCCTTATCAAGGGCGTGGGCGAGCATTATGTTCCATTGGTTGGTGTCGGCATTCCAGAACATATTCGGATCGCGGGCCTCTGTTTCGAGAGTGAATACCGGATTGCCGGGATATTTAGTGAAAGATTCGCCATTGTTTTCGCTGTGAGCAAGGCTCTGCATCTGGCTTGTGTTTGCAGAGGTGTAGAGTGCAATCACAGCATCTTTGCCAAAGCCTGCTGTGTTTTCAGTGTCGATCGCGCAGGAGCCGGAGAAGATAGTTCCGATTCCATCGGGTTCGATGGCGGTCGGTTCATGTTTCCAGTTTATCAGATCGGTTGAAGAGGAGTGTCCCCATGTCATGTTCTGCCATTTGGATCCGTAAGGGTTCCATTGGTAATAGAGATGCCACACGCCATCCTTATAGAACATACCGTTGGGGTCGTTCATCCAGCCATAGAGAGGGGTGTGGTGAAATGCAGGACGATATTTCTCAGTATTTGTTGTGTCGAAAGAATCGGTGAGGGTGAATGAATTCCAGCATGCGCCCTCTTTAGCCTCGCGCACTGAAGAGCGGTCGTGGTTGGCGCTTATTTCGAGCACCACGTTATGACCCTTGTAAGGTTCGAGGTCGAGAGGCACTGAATAATCTACTTTAGATTTTGCGAGACGCACATAGAAAGTGCGGTCGAGTTTTCCATCCACAAGGAGATTGACCTTAGCATCGGCTGTGGATTCCTGTACGGGCATCATCAGATAACGTCCGTCGCCATCGATGCGCACAAGAGTGTTGTTGGCACCTAAATGCTCAACTTTCACTCCTTCGCCAGCCGATACGCCAAGAGAGGTGGCGAGAAGCGCGGGGGCTATAAGCATATATTTCCTTAGGTTCATCATATCAGATTTTATATTGTTGTTCTTTTTGTCGGATTAAATGGATTAACAAAGGCCGGAGTCCGGTTTGAAAGTCGGTTTTTTTAAGAAACCCCTCCCTCCCTGTCACAGGGGGAGAGGGGAAAATCTACTAACAAACCTAACTTTATTAACCTATGCTAATTTTTTACTCATTCTTGCTGAAATGCATCGCAAAGATATATAATCAGGGGAAAAAACGATATAACAGAAGTTGCAGAGACTATAAAAAATGTTGCAAAGCATCAAAATTTAAACTCAACGAATGTTTTTTAATACTGATTTTTTATTAATTTTGTTGAAAATCAAAATCTAACCACGGAATTTACTCCAAACCTACAGATGAAACGAATAAAAAAAGGTCTTGAAACAATAATAATCCTGTGTATATCCCTCATAATTTTTAGCGGATGCAATGGTGGAGGTAAAAAATATAAGATAGGCATCTCCCAGTGCAGTGACGACGACTGGCGCAAAAAGATGAACGAAGAGATTGAGCGTGAAGTTATGATGCACCCTGAGGTGGAGGTGGAGATCCGTTCAGCCGACGACAGCAGCGAGAAGCAGATTCAGGATATCCGCTATTTTGTTGAGAACGACTTCGACATACTGGTGGTTGCTCCCAATGAAGCCGATTCCATCACTCCTATAATAAAGGAGGTGTATGATGGTGGCATGCCGGTGCTGTTGTTCGACCGGAGCATCCATGGCGAGAGCTTCACGGCGTGGCAAGGAGCGGATAATGCCGAGATAGGACGGTCCGCGGCGCGTTATGCAGCACGCCTGGAGCGGGAACGCAGGGGAAGCGGTAAGGTTATTGAACTCAGGGGGCGCCCCGGATCCACTCCGGCTAATGAACGCAACCGCGGATTTGTGGAGGAGGCCCGGCAGATTCCGGAGATAGAGATTGTGGCCTCTGCCATAGGCAACTGGACTTATGAGGATGCAGAAAAGGCAGTCGATTCCCTTTACAGTGCGCACCCCGATGTAGATATAGTCTATGCACATAACGACCGGATGGCAATCGCGGCCTCCGACGTGGCGCGCCGGCGCGGGCTCCATCCCCGCATAATCGGAGTTGACGCGGCGCCCGCGATAGGAATAAAAGCCGTGAGGGATTCCGTGATAGATGCCACCTTCATTTATCCCACTGAAGGTCATCAGCTTATCCGCACCGCATTGGCCATTCTTGAAGAGAAGCCTTTTGAGAGGATAGCGAAGCTGCGGTCGGCCTCGGCGGTTGACAGCACTAATGCCGATATCCTCACACTTGAAAATGATGCCCTTCGGGAGGAGACCTCGAAACTTCGCGTGCTCAAGGAGGAGATAGATGAATACTGGCAGAAACATTCGGCACAGACCACCCTTTTCTATGCCTGCATCACAATCCTCCTCCTCTTCGCCTTCCTTCTCTTCTTCATACTGAGGCTCTACTGGTTCAACAAGCGCAATCAGCGTCAGCTCGAGGAACACAACAGGATTGTGGAGGAGGAGCGCGACAAGCAGGAATTCCTGAACAAGGAGCTGGAGAAGGCCACGCAGTCGAAACTGATGTTCTTCACCAATGTTTCGCACGACTTGCGCACGCCTCTCACTCTCATCTCAGAGCCTGTGGAATATGTGAGGAAGGCTTCAAATCTCACTCCCGACCAAAAGGAGCTGATGAAAATCGCGTCCAAAAACATCAGGATTCTCCAAAGATTGATAAACCAGATACTTGATTTCCGTAAATATGAGGATGGCAAACTTGACCTCAAACTTGCGGAGGTTGACTTCTCCTATCTCCTGAAAGAGTGGGCTGACTCCTTCCGTTTGCTGGCGCGCCAGCAGGATATTCATTTCAGCGTGGAGACGGAGGAGGGAGATGATTTCCATCTTGCCATAGATGCCGAGAAGATGGAGAGAATCTTCTTCAACCTTGTTTCAAATGCCTTTAAACACACTCCGGCCAATGGCCATATAGACGTGAAATGCAGTTGCGACGGCAAGGAACTCCGTTTGAGCGTCGCCGACACCGGGGAGGGTATCCCCGAAAAGGATATCGACAAGATATTCGAGCAATTCTTTCAGGTGGAGAATGTCCGTCCGAAGGGTTCGGGCATAGGGCTTGCGCTCACCAAGGCATTCGTAGAGCTTCACGGAGGGAGCATAGAGGTGAAAAGCAAGGAGGGGAAAGGATCTGAATTTGTGGTGACCCTCCCCGTCACGCACGTTGAAAACAAGGGAGATAACAAGACGATATATACCGAGAAAGATGTGTTGGCGGAAGTGGCTGCGGTGGAGTGTCACGCCCCGGAATATGACTCCGATAAACCGATGGTGCTCTTCATAGAGGATGATGAGGATATGCGGAAGATGATGGCCCAGTTGCTTGGAGATGATTATAACGTGGCTTTGGCTCCTAACGGCAAGGAGGGGTTGAGGATGGCGGCCAAATATGTCCCCGACCTTATAATCTCCGACGTTATGATGCCGGTGATGGATGGCCTGGAATGTTGCCGGCGCATAAAGGAGGAGGTGAGCACGTCGCATATCCCGGTGCTCTTGCTCACTGCCTGCTCGATGGATGAACAGAAGGCCGAGGGTTATAACAGCGGAGCTGACGGCTATCTGCCCAAACCCTTCAGCACAGAGGTGCTGAAAGCCCGTTGCCGGAGCCTTATTGATAACCGCAAGAGGATTTTGAACCTCTGGTCGGCAACCCCACGATCCAAGACGGCTGAGCGAAAGAAAGAGGCTGACCCGATTGATAATGAGTTTTACAATCGGTTCCTCACCAAGGTGAATGAAGAGATGGGGAATTGCGACCTTAATGTTGACCAGCTTGCCTCCGAATTAGGTTTGGGACGCTCGCAGTTCTACAGGAAGATAAAGGCCCTGACCAATTATTCGCCCGTGGAGCTACTGAGGCGGTTGCGCCTGCAGAAAGGCAGGGAATATCTCACCACCACCGACAAGAGCATATCGGAGATTGCATACGAAGTGGGCTTCTCCACTCCCGCCTATTTCACCAAATGCTTCCGCGATGCCTTCGGAAAGACCCCTACCGAGCTGCGTGAAGACTTGGGAAGGTGATAAAAAGACAAAATGACTGAAAATTGATAAGAAAGTACGGAATATTTAAAATTGGTTGAAACATTTTAGAGGATGTTGCAAACCATATAATAAATGTTGCATACGGCTAATAATGATAGCTGATGCAACATTTTTTATATTCCTATCTATCTCTCCTATATAATTTTGCGCCAGAATAACTTTTAAAACCAAAATTTCAGATCATGAAAAAAACGATGCTTACCGCTTTTCTGATGTTCTTCGCCGCAGTGGTTGCGCAGGCTCAGAATCTGACAGTGCATGGAACAGTGATCTCTCGCGCCGACGGGGAGCCCCTGATCGGTGCCACCGTGCTTTCGGATGCCACAAAGAATGGCGTGGCCACCGACCTCGACGGAAACTTCACTCTTACCGTGCCGGAAAATTCTACGTTAACCTTCTCTTATATCGGCTATCAGTCCACCACGCTGAAGGCCGAACCCAAGATGACAGTCTATCTTGATGAACTGTCCGATCTTCTCGACGAAGTGGTCGTGACCGGTTACACGGTTCAGCGTAAGGCCGACCTTACCGGTGCCGTGTCGGTGATGAACATGAAGGAGCCTCTGAGCGAAAATTCAGGAAACATCATGAACTCAATGGCCGGTAAACTCCCCGGTGTGAACGTTGTTCCGGATGCGGCTCCGGGCGGAACAGGCTCGATTCGCGTGCGCGGTATGTCAACCGCCAATTCAAGCAACGATCCCCTTTATATCATCGATGGTGTGCCTACCGACAACATCAACATGATCAACCCCTCCGATATTGAGTCGATGCAGGTGTTGAAGGATGCGGCTTCCGCCTCTATTTACGGTTCGCGTGCAGCCAACGGTGTTGTGATCATCACTACCAAACATGGCAAGGGCGACCGCCTCACGGTCAATGTCAACTATGCTATTTCTGCGCAGACCATCGCAAAGCGTTACAAAGTGATGGACGCTCAGCAGTGGGGTCAGGCTTACTGGCAGGCGGCCGCCAACTCAGGCATTCCCGCAAACAATGCACTCTATGGTAGCGGCAGCCAGCCTCAGCTTGTGGAATTCATTGACGGAAACCCCAACTATCCTTCCACAAACACAGACTGGCAGGATGTGGTATATCACACTGCATGGACCAACAACCTCACAGCATCAGTGGCCAACAATACAGAAAAAAGCTCAGTGCTTTTCTCCGCCAACTATATCAACCAGAACGGTAACATCAAGGATACATTCTATGAGCGTTACTCAGCGCGTGTAAACTCACGCTTCGACATCAACAAATATGTTGCTGTAGGAGAAAACCTCGTTGTGGCTCGCTGGAGCAATCGCGGTGTCGATGTAGCCGGCGACCGAGGCATTCCTTTCACCGCTCTTTCACAGATGCCCTGTATCCCCGTTAAAGGTCTTGACGGCACATGGACAAATCCTATGGCCCTCTTCAAGTCTGACCTTGCCAACCCTGCTCAGCTTATTGCCAATGCGGCCGATAACTCTTCAACAAGCTGGCGTATCTTGGGCAATGCCTTCATTGAGGTCAAGCCTATCGAAGCCCTTACCCTTAAGTCGAACATCGGTATCGAGCATTCGCAATATCTCAACCAGAATCTCACTCGCCGTGTAGCTGAAACAGATGTTAACTCAGTATCAGAGAGCTATGGTCAGGGCGATACCTGGACCTGGACAAACACCGCCTTCTATAACAACACCTTCAACGATATCCATCATTTCTCAGCCCTTATCGGTACTGAAGCCATCGGATATACATTCAAGGATTTAGGCGCATCGCGCACAGGTTATGCTTTTGAAGATGCTGACTATATGCAGATCGGAGCCGGCAGCGGCGACCGTAACAACTGGGGTGGCAAATCTCAGTGGAGCGTGTTCTCCCTCTTCGCAAAATTGGATTACAACTTTGCCGACCGCTACCTTGCGTCTTTCACAATCCGCCGCGATGAGAACTCCCGCTTTGCAAAGGGACACCGTGCAGGTGTGTTCCCCGCATTCTCCCTTGCATGGCGTCCGTCGGCAGAGCCCTTCTGGAAAGAGAACGATATCCTTACAGATCTCAAGATCCGCTACTCTTGGGGTCAGAACGGTAACGCCAACATTCCTCCTCTCTATCCCGCTTACTCCACCTACATCTTCAATACCGGTAACGGTGCATACGATGTCAGCGGCACGAACTCTTCCACTACTCCGGGTATCACGCTTGCCGCTTCCGGTAACCCCGACTTGACCTGGGAGACAACTGTTCAGAACAATATCGGTATCGATATGCAGTTCTTCAATGGCGCGCTCGCCCTTTCTGCCGACTACTATATCAAGAAAACTTACGATATGCTTACCATTCCGCCGGCATTGGCAGTGGCAGGTGAGAATGCGGCAAAATGGCTCAACACAGGTTCGATGCGCAACAACGGTTGGGAAATCACCCTTGCCTACAACTCTCCTACATACGGTGACTTCTCATGGAACGGATCTATCAATATCTCTCAGTATAAGAACAAGCTCCTTAAGCTCAATAATCAGGAAGACCATATCGGCGGGGATGCACGTCTTGTTCCCGGCAAGCCGATGGGCATCTATTACGGCTACGTATGCGACGGCATCTTCCAGAGCATGGAGCAGGTTGCAAACCACGCAAATCAGGTGGGCGCAGCTCCGGGCCGTCTGATGTATCGCGACCTTAACGGCGATGGTGTGATTTCTGATGCCGACCGTTGCTATATCGGCGATCCGAACCCGGATGTATCCCTCGGTCTTAACCTGGCATTCAAATACAAGGCCTTCACTCTCGACATGTTCTTCGCCGGTGACTTCGGTCAGGATATCATCAACAGCATGAAGGGACAGCTCTACAGCTTCGGCCGTGCCAACCTCTGGACCAACCACGCCGCCGACATCCTCAATGCCTGGACTCCCCAGAACACCGGTTCGGATATTCCGGCCCTCTCCCTTACGGATGCCAACAACGAGGCTCGCTTCTCTACCTACTATGTGGAAAACGGCTCTTATATGAAGATGAAATACCTCAAGCTTTCATATCAGCTCCCCCGCCACATCACAGAGAAATTCGCTTGCGAAAACCTCAACGTATATTTCCAGGTTGAGAACGTGTTCACAATGACCAAGTATAAAGGTCTTGATCCTGAACTTCTCCCCGGCGAATATGGCGGTCTTTGGGATAATGGCGCTTATCCGCGTCCCCGTACATTCACTTTAGGTGTTAACTTCCAATTCTAAACTACACAATGAAGACATCATTCAAAAATATCATAAAAGGGTCAGCTTTCGCTATGGCGATAGCGGTGAGCGGTATGGGATTCACCTCATGTAATGACCTTCTCGACACTAAGCCACAGGGTTCTTTCACTGAAGCCCAGATAGGCGACGATGAGGCGGAAGCCCTGATGACGGCCGCATATGCCACCCTCCTTTGCCATTACTTCGGCAATAACGAATCTTTTGCCGGCCCGATCAACAACTGGGTATTCGATATCCGTTCCGACGATGCTCAGAAAGGTGGCGGCGAGCTTGGCTTTGAAAGCTACATGCACGAGTTCTCTATCGGTAACGTTCAGAGCAATAACCCTATCCTCGACTACAAATGGCGCAATGACTTTTTCTCGATTTCGCGTTGCAACACGGCTATCCGCGGTCTGAAGAACGCCGGGAATCTCTCTGAAGACAAACGCAAGGCATACGTGGCCGAAATGAAGACACTGCGTGCCTACTACTATTTCGATCTCTACCGTATCTTCCGTGAGTTCCCTTACTTTACCGACGAGACGGCCGATCCTTCCACCTGCAGCCCGCGTGAGTTCTCGAAAGAGCAGATCATGGGATTCATCTATGCCGACCTTGAGGAGGCCTATAAGGACAATGTGGAGAAACAGAGTGAACCGGGACGTTTTAATAAGTATGTAGCTGCGGCTATCCTCGCACGTGTGGCGCTCTTCAACCATGATTATGCCAATGCGGAGAAATATGCCGACGCTGTGATCAAGAGCGGCCAGTATGAGCTCTATCCCAACTTCCTTGACATTTCCAAGCCTGAGATGAACAATCAGTATGAATCTGTGATGGCCGTGCAGTTCTCTTCTGCCAATACCCCCGATCAGTATAATTTCAACAACTGTCTTAACTGTACTCTCTCGGAGGGTAACCTCTACGGTAACGGCGATGACTTCTATGTAGGCTCTCAGAACCTCGTGAATGCATTCCGCACCGATGAGTCGGGCCTCCCTTATCTTGACGAGGCAAACGCACCTTCAGGCAACCTTGACCGTGCCGACTATCCCGGCAATGTTGACCCTCGCGTTGACTTCACATTCGGTCGTCTCGGAATGCCTTGGAGAGGCTACACATACAATGAGCAGTGGTGCCGTAACCTCCAGAACTATACTCAGTTCTCCGGCAAGAAGCCTTATCCTTCGCCCGATAGCCCTTACGTAGAGGTAGGTATCGTGCCTTGGGGCGCAAGTTCCTTGAACTACATCATCATCCGTTATGCAGATGTTCTCCTGATGAAAGCAGAGGCGCTTATCGAGCAGAACAAAGGTCTGGACGAGGCTCGCGGCCTTATCAACCAGGTCCGCGCTAAAGCGGCCCGTTCTGTAAGCTCCTCCTACACTCCGGTTGACGTGAACCCGATGATTGCCACATATCTTGTCCGCGAATATGGCGCGCAGGGCTGGACTCAGGATTACGCACGCAAGGCAGTCCGCATGGAACGCCGTCTTGAACTCGCGCTTGAGGGTCATCGCTGGTTTGACCTCCTGCGTTGGGGCAATGCAGTGGAAACTGTTAATGCTTATTATGTGAAAGAGGCTAAACTTTATCCTCAGTATAGCAATGCTCATCTCAACGAAGCTGATCTCTACAGCCCGATACCTCTCGGTCAGGTGGATGATGCAGGCGATCTCTATAAATAATTGGTAAAAGGTTTTAACACAAAACATCAAAAGCAATGAAAAAACTATTATATATGGCAGCCGGTCTCTGCCTAATGGCAACGAGCTGTTCGGAATATACTCCGGAGGGTTACACCGAGGAACCGAGCCTTCCCGTGGTTACTTCGATGGAATATACCGTGGGCGGTGATGCCAACCATGACATTAACATTACATGGACACTCCCCGCCGACAAGGAGGTGACGGGATGTATCCTCTACCGCAACGCCACAGAGATAGAAGCGTTTGATCTTAACGCAACTCGTTCTTACTCTTACACTGTGCTTGGTACTCCGCTTGGCGAAGAGGTTGTCTATACCGTAAAGGTTACCTACGAAAACGGTTATATCTCAACCGGAAAGTCGGTTATCATCAATCTTCCTGAGGAAACATTTGCCGGTGTGAGCAACCTTACAAGCGAGGTGAACGGCCGTGCCGTCACACTGAGCTGGACTCTTCCGACACAGGCCCACCGTACAGGCGTGCGCATCGTTACCAACGGTGAGACCGACAAGGCTATTCTTCTCGATGCCGATGCTACATCTTATGTGCTCAAAGCTCAGCCTATGGAGACTCCGCTCACCTACTCGGTTGAGGCTGTGTATGACACTTATTACTACTCTCCTGCAGTAAGCGTGGAGAAGACAATCCCCTACGTGGAGCCGAAGATGCTCTTCCTCCTTCCGTCGGATGCCGCCACCTTCAATGACCTCAGCGATGACGACGAGCTTGCAGCCGCCAAGTGGTTTGCAGCTCAGCCAAATGCCGAGTTCCTGCATCCTGCGGATATAGCCAACTATGATCCGGCCATCTATTCGGTGATATGGATTATGGTTGACAGAATCGGCCTGCAGGCAGGATGGGAGAACCTTCCCGGCGATCTTGCCGCTCCTGCCACAATCGATGCCCTCAAGGCTTATTCTGCCGATGGAGGTTCACTCTACCTCTCAAATATGGCCACCCAGCTTACTGTTCCTTTGGAAATCGTTCCTTCCGATATGGGACCCTCGATATTTGCCAGCGGAGAAGGTGGTTCTGGGGATGATGTATGGGTGATCAATCCTTACCTCGGCTGGGACTTCAAGGATGGTGCAGACCAGGGTTTCTACGACCGCACGGAACATGCAATTTTCCAGGGTATCACTCTCGAAGACCCCAACGGGTATGGTTATCCCAACATCCCTCTCATAGGCCCCGGTCAGCGTGAAGACCATAACTGCATGTGGGATTGCAACATCTATGGCAGAGGGTCGGAGCGCGATGTGATCCGCAACTTTGAGGTGACAACCAACTCTCTCGTTCTCGCCACCTGGGGACACGTTCGCGACCACTGCGTGGCAGGTTTGGTTGACTTCTACAGCAATCCTCAACACGGTCGTTGCGTGGCCAACGGTTTCGCCGCCTACGAGTGGAACCAGAACTCAGGCCATAATCCCTATCAGGGTAATGTGGAGAAGCTCACTGAGAATATTCTTAATTATCTGAAATAAGGATTTTCTATGAGAATCGGACATTAAGACTGAAATAAGCATTCAAAATCATGATCAGACTCCGCGGGAGGATGCCCGATAGGGTGCCTTCCGCGGATTTTAACATCTGATAACTATAATTTTAAGGGATGGATTGCGTTGAATCAAGAGAAATCATGATAAAACATGATGCTAAATGTTGAATCATGATAAAACATGATGAAACATGATTCAACATGATGCCCAATGCCGCATCATGATAAAACATGATTCAACATGATGCATCATGATAAAACTAAACTAAAATGAAAAATTACTATATAAGAACCCTTACCCTTTCATTAGCCCTTGCCGGAGCATTGCCCTCGGTAGCCGATGTCGTGGCTCATTTCCCTATGGAGGTGAAAGCCGGGCAGATCTCGGAGGCTTTGACAGGTAAAAAATTCGATGTGAAAGGTAATTTCAGTGCCGAGTCGGTGGCCGGTGCTGTCGGAAAAGGCCTGATGTTTGATGGCTACAGCACATACGTTGACGCGACGCTCGACAATCTCTTCAACGGAGGCTCGCAGTCAATGACTGCTTCCGTGTGGATGGCCGTGCCATGCTATCCGATAGTGCAGGTTGATGTCAACACTAAGGAGAAAGCCACTATCGTCTCTTGCCTTGACGACGATGCAAAGAAAGGCTTCGGATTCTATCTCGGAATCGATGGGAAAGTGGAGTTCAAGCTCTACACGGGCGGTTGGCCTATAAGCGTGGAGAGCACAAAGGCAGTTCCTGCTTACCAATGGAATAATCTTACTGCCGTGCTCGACGGGGCCTCTCATACTTTGAAGTTGTATTGCAATGGTGAGGAGATCGGTTCAACAAGATGTAACGGTGGTGCAGATGCCTTCAGTGGCACGCTTCGTTTCGGTCATGGCACTTCCGACCGAAAGGCGGGTATGTTCAACCTCATGGCCTTCAACGGCATCATTGATGAGTTGAAGATATGGAATCAAGCCCTCACACCTGCCGAACTTGGTTCGATGAAGGCGGAGAATGAATGCGACCTCACCATCCCCGCCTCGCGTTTCGCAGAGCAGAAACTTCGTCCCCGTTTCCACGGTATGCCGGGTGCCGGATGGACCAACGAAAGCCATGGAATGACTAAGTCTGACGGACGCTATCACGTATTCTTCCAGAAGAATGCCAATGGCCCTTACATGGCACGCCTGCATTGGGGACATATCTCAAGCGAGAACCTTTACGACTGGCGCGAAGAGAAGATAGCCTTTGCTCCCGAAGCCGATTATGACTTTAAGGGATGCTGGAGCGGATGTGTGTTTAGCGATGATCAGCTCACCGGAGGTAAGCCCTCGGCCATCTACACTGCCGTTGACTATGTCAAGGCTACGATTGCGCAGGCCAATCCGGTGGATGATTCTCTTATCGAATGGAAAAAGAATACGGCCAATCCCCTTATCAATGGTAGGCCGGCCGGTCTTTCCGATGATTTCCGTGACCCATATTTCTTCCGCAATGGCGACAAGGCTTATATAATTGTAGGAAGTTCGAAAGACAACAAGGGTGTGGCCACGCTCCACCGTTATGACAACGGTCGCTGGACCAATGACGGTTCCACCTTCTTCTCGGCTCCCAACGCCACTACAGCGGGACGCTTCTGGGAGATGCCCAACGTGACCAAGATGGCCGATGGGAAATGGCTATTCACCGCTACCCCTCTCGACATGATGGGTGGTGTGAAAACAATCTATTGGACAGGTGACATAAACGCTGACGGCACCTTCGCGCCCGATGCAAAATCAGCCTTCCCTCGTGCTGTGGAGCTTATAAGCAAGGAGGGTTATGGCCTCCTTTCACCCACTATCTATCAGGAGAATGGCAAGACAATCGCTTTGGGTATAGTGCCTGACAAGCTCCCCGGAGCCATAAATCATCAGTTAGGATGGGCGCATTGCTATTCCTTGCCCCGCGAATGGAGCATAGACAGTGAGGGCAACCTTTCCCAGAAGCCCTACGAAGGACTCAAAGGGATGCGTGCCGCAAATGGTTATTCCAAGCAAGATTTCACATTGAATGGCTTTAAGAATCTCTCGCCGGTAGAGGGCCGTCAGGCTGAACTGATGATGGTTGCAGTGGCCGATTCCTCCGAGTTTGGCTTCAAATTCTTCAAGGGTGCAACAGGAGAAGGTAAGATAGGGATTGATGCCTCCACCTCAATGCTGACGGTTGACCTGAGTGGACTCGAGCGTCACCATAACGATGACAGGGCATATTCCGGAGTCTATACCTGTTCACTCCCTGCCTTATTGAAAAAAGGGGAGGAGGTGACGCTAAACGTATTCATCGACGGCTCAATTCTTGATATCTTCATCAACAATCGTTGGGCTACGAGCATCCGCGTGTTCCCGACGGCGGAAGATGCCGATGGCATAGAGGCCTTTGCCACGGCTCCCACCGCTGTCAAGAGTCTTGACGCGTGGACCCTCAAGGGGGGAGCATCGGGGATAACTGATATCTTTGCACCCGGAAACGCATCATCCTCGTTGTCGTCAACCGACGTGTTTACCACCGACGGAATCCTTGTCCATCAGAATGCCGATCCGGCCAATCCCCTTGCCGACCTCCCGAAGGGAGTGTATATTGTAGGAGGAAAAACAATAATGAAATAAAAAAGACGGTGTGCCAAATTTTACATTTTGACACACCGTCTTGCTATTTATGGGGGTTAATTAGATTACTTCACCAATATCAGTTTGCCATTGATAACGTAAATGCCTTTGGAAGGATTGGTTACCTTATATCCGTTTAGGTCGTAAATTTCGTTGGCTTTTTCTTCATCAATGCTGATGGTCTCGACACCGGTCTCGATGTTCTTGCCGTTGAGCATTACTGCCACTCCACTCTTTCCGGGCTTCAATGCGAAATATCCGCTATAGGCCGGGAGGATGGTTCCCTCTTCGCTGAGAGCCTGAACTTTCGCCTCTTCCGGTCCCTGATTCTCCTCCTCTTTGATGAGGGATGCATCCATAGCCACCATACCTTCGGTAAGTTCTACCGGTGCGGAGGTTGATTCAAGATCGAGGTGCGTACCCATCACGGATGAAAGAGATTCGGCAGCTTCGCGTGAACGCCAAGACATCTCTTTGGTTTCACTCTCAACATAGATAAGGTAGGGGTGACCGGCTTCCAAAACGCCTTCATAATCCTTGAAGTTGACCAAAACTTCACCGTCTCTCTCAACATCCTTGTCGAAATCGAACACCTTGGCCTCAGCACCGAAGATTTCAGCAACTTCATCAGCTGTTAGAGTCAAGGGAAGGGTGATCATGTTGTAACCTGGGGCAAGTTTCTTGTCGAAATATACGATAGCATTCTCTGCACCGCCGATGTGAGAACCGTTGTCGGAGATTCTTACTTCTCTTCTCAGATCGATATTCTTCACGAGAGATGCTTCTGCGAAATCAAGGTTTTCATCAAATTCACCGAATCCGTTGCCGTGGATCTCCATGTCATAAACACGCTCAGACTGGATAACGTCGATAGAATAGTAACCTTCGGCATCAGATACACCTTCATACTGAATATTCTCGCCATCGTTGCTTATCAACGTAACAACTGCGTTTTCTACAGCTTCACCGTTGAAATTAACGTTTCCGCTCACGGAACGGGGAGTCACATCAAGAACGATGTGGATAGGAGGGATTTCAACCGCACTCCAGTCGCCCTTATATCCGGTAGGAGCTGAGGAATTATAATCGGCATATTGTTTCCAGGCAAGCTTGGGATTAGAGCTTGAATACTCAAAATTGAATCCCGATTTATAGGAAGGGCGTGAAAGGTGGAAAAATAGAATAAGGGATTTACCCTCCTCATATATTAACGGAGTATCAAAATTCAGTTCCAAGATAGGAACTAATTCGCTGGACGAACCCTTTGCTTCCCATTGGATTGTCTCATCTATTATTATATTCAGTGCGGAATAATCGTATGGATCAGTGCCGGTAACCGGTTTCTCCAAAGATTTCTCATCTGTCCATGCGTAGCATACGCGCATTTCACTTTCGGTGCCTACCACACTGCCGGAAACATACCCGTTAAGATAAATGGACTTTATCTTGTCCCCTGCTTTAAGACCTAATAATTCTGGTGTATAAATTGCAAGAGTTTCAGTGTTGGCATACAATCCTGCAAATGGGATCCCACTTGAAGCGGAAGAACCTACTTCTCCAACCATTTTCTCAGCATCGAGGGTCTCTTTTACCACTTCAACCTCTACGGGCTCGGAGGTGACTGAGTAGCCATCCTCTGCGGTTACCACTGCTTTCACGGTTACAGTCCCGACCTTTGGAGAGCGGAAAGTGAAAGGAACTTCCACACCTTCCACATCATCACCCAAACGATGCTCAGACTTGATGTCAACCGTACCGGGGTTTTCGGTTGCTACTCCATCAACGTATGTGGTGATGGTGTAAGTTCCGGCTTTCTCATCCTGCTGGCCATAGTTGAGAATCTTGAATGAGCCGGTGGCATTCCGGTTCTGGGTTGCAGTGGCCGGCATATTGCCGGGAGCGATTGTCCAGTCGTGAGGAACCTCAACCAATTCGAGACCGTAAATGCCCGCAATTATGCCGCGATCATACATCGAAAAACCGATATAAAATTCTCCCTCTTCGGGAATCGTGAAGGAAAACTGTTCTATTGAGTTGGAGAGTTTTGTGTCTTCATCAGTGGAGGCGTAAGCGTAGCTAATGATATGAGTTCTGGTAGCCTCAGAAGCGAGACCATCGCGGGTGGCCGAAAGATAGATGTCGATGCCTCCATTTTGATTATCATTATTATTTCTTGCATCGATATACATCTTTTCACCGGCATTCCCCTTAAGAAGAGGAGTGATGAAGAAACCGGTAAATTCATTCCGGTCGGTATTTGCCACTATCACTTTGCGACCATCGCGTTCATTAGTCTGAACCTTGCTTCCGTAGGTGGAGCCGGCGGGCCATTCAAATTCGTTTGCTTCGTTAGTGAAAGTCGTGTACCACTTCGTGGCGGTATCAAATCCTTCGGGAATCTCAGCCATCATTGAAGATGACATACCCATAAGGGCGACTAAAAAGATTGCGTCTCTTTTTTTCATATAGTTAGTTATTTAATTTTCGCAGGAGTTAGTTAGAGTTAAAAGGTTATAGGGTTATAAGGTTATTGGAGAATTGTCACCATACACTGAATAGTCCTCTCACTCATAACCTTATCTCCCTATAAACTTTAACTTTAAGCTTGCGAAAGGTTAGTTTCTTACTTAAAGACCTCTTTTGTGGCCTTGCCGTTGCGCACCACGATATAAACCTGTCCGGCCTCGGGGTTGTCAACGCGGATACCGCTCAGGTCATAATATATAGTTTCGGCATTGTCGTTAGCGTCGATAGAAGCTATGCCCGATCCCTCGATGGAGAGCTTGACATTTGCACCAAGGCGTGATTCTCCCTGCATGTAAACCGCAGTGACAGCGTAGGTGTGTTCACCGGCCGGTGCATCCTTATCGGTAAATTCAGGTTCCTCAAGAGGCTCAGCGTTGATACGCTTGTTGTCGCGATATACATTATAGCCAACGAGTGCGAGTTCATCCATAAGGTCGCGGGCCGAAGCCGGAACGAAGCGGAAGTCATCTACCATGAACACAAAGCCGTCGCCTGAGATATAGCGCACTGCAAAGTATTTTGCCCCTTCGGGAAGTTCATAGCTGAACTGTGTCCAGTCGTGAGGAGCCTCAACCTCTTCGCCAACCTGAATGAAATCGTCGCGATCTTTGCCGGTGGTGGAATAATAGAACTCGAAGCTGTCGGGATATACCGACGACATCGACTTGGCATAGAAGGAAACCTCCTGCTCATCGCCGATAAGTTCGGGAGAAATCATCCAGTCGTCGTTGGGACCATTGACAGCACTGAAGGATGCGAGCAACTTCCCGCCACTGTGAGCCTCGAAGTTTCTCCAGCCCGAGAAGTAGGAAGAGGGGAGTACGATTGCGGCCATCTCCTTACCCTGGTTGGGGAATTCGAAATCTTCAAGATAATAAGACTTGCTACCGTCGCCATCAATAAAGCTCCAGTCACCACAGTTGTCAATGCCGAAGTCTGCGTATGATTCGAACGACTCGGTGATAGGCTCGAATACCATTGTCTCGAGGTCGGGTTCATCCCAAGTGAGGAGGGCATTGCCATCTTTCGCTTCTCCCGCTAAGGAGGTTACGTAAGGATAGATGGGCTGAGTGGTTGTCACACTCTTCTCTTCCGATTTATTGTCTGCCTCGTTATCATCACCCTCAGTCTTGACCATCACTGAATAGTTATTTGTTTCAGCGGAGGTGACGTCAAGATTATCTGTAAAGCCGAAGGTTACCTTGTCGCCCGGTTTCAAACCGTTCTCCGCGCTCTTCTCATCCACAAGTGTGCCGTTGCGATATAGAGCCACGCTGTAGGAGGCATTTTCCTTTCCACCCTTATTTTCAACCGTCGCGCTGAATACCCCGGGCTCTCCAACCTTGATTGACTCGGGAGCAGAGAAGGAAGCAAGGGCGAGGTCGGTTGCGGGGCGGTCGCTCACACGGAAATTGTCGAGGGCAATAGAGATATGAGAAACAACGGTGGTTTCAAAAGCCAACTCAACCCATTTCCCCTTATATTCGGAGAGGTCAACGTATGCAGTGACCCATTCTGAATCGGTGCCATCAATCACAATCTTCTTCAGAGCTTTCCAGCCCTCGCCGTCGGAAGCAAACACCTCGACCGTATTGGTAGTGGCCGGAATGCTGTAATAGGAGAAGGTAAGGGTGGGATATTGAGTGTCGGCAAGCGAGATCTTGCCGGTGTAGAGCCGGCATTTCTCATTGGGATCGTAGGCACGGCCAATGAGGTAGTAACCACTGCCGTCGGCATCCTCCAGTTCGGTCTCCTCACTGCTGTAAATTCCGAAACGCATATAGCCGTCGAAATCGTCATAACGGATAATGGAGGAGAAATTTCCTCCGGCCATCGTCTCGCTCCACGGAAGCTTGTAGGGTTCGCCAACGGCGATAATGTCAGACAAGGCAAACTCCTCGCCTTCACCCTTGGAGGTGATGGTGGTCACTCCATAGTTGGCAAAGATCTGATCCTTTTTGGTGGCGGTTGCGGTGTACTGCGTATCCTTAAGTTTAGAAACCACTGTCACGCCGCCGGGGCCATAAAGCTTGTATGTCACCTCATCGGCAGGGAGGATCTTGCCGTTGACATCCTCCGTCACGGCATCCCAGCTCACGAGCACCTTTCCGGGAGTCTCGGTTTCCTTCACGGTCACGCTTGCCGGAGCTTTCGGGAGATCGAAGCCGAAGAAAGCTTCTGCCTCCGAAGATATTCCCTCGCCACTGCCATTCTTGGCCACGGCAGTATATTTGTGCAGACCTGCGGTGGCTGTCTCGGTGAAGCTTATCTTTGCTCCCGGTTCCACATCCTTTTCGGTGCGGTAAGGCTCTCCATCGCGCATAATGTCGATTTCGAGTTTGCCGGTGAGCGGGTTACCCTCGACGCTCTCCGACGGAGCTGTCATTTCCACTATGCCTTCGAGGGCACCATTAATGTCGGGAGTGACTTTGAAATCCTTAACCGCGGAGGGGGTGCTCATGGCGCGGTCAACGGTCAATTCGAGATTTAGCACAAATATGCCGTAGCGTTTGTAGGCGCTGCTGGCATGGATGCCTATATAATATGTGCCATCCTGGTCAACGGAGAAAGTGCCGGAGGTGGTGAGGGGATCTTTACGGTAATTGAACATATCGATCACCTCAATCACCTTCTTCTTCATTGCCTCGGCAGAGGGTTCCTCGCCTATGTAAAACTCGGCGCACTCATTGAAGTTGAAGGAAACGCCGTGAAGGGTGGAGGTGAGTTTGTAGAGGTTCCCCTTTTCGAGAGCAATGGCAGGGAGAATCAGCCAGTCGTCGGTTGAGACACCCTGAGTGTCGATATAGGCCGCGTCGATATCATCAAAATTACGCTTGAATTGCCATACGCAACCGTCGTTGTTACTGTCGATTACGGTGAAATTAGCAAAGTTTTCTTTCGCGAAATTCTCCGTGTAAGGCACGGAAAGCGGTTCGGAAGCGAAGCCTTGCATGCCCGCGGCGGCAAAAACCGCAAGCAGTCCGGCGGATAACCGCCGGAATAGCTGGTCTTTTTTTCTCATATAGCTATGATGTTAGTGATTAAGACTTGACGGCAGATACTTTTGGGTTGTGCCGTCTGATTTGATTTCAATTGTTATTTGTCGTGAACGGTCGGTATCCTTTGTAGGAAGGCCGTTGAGGTTATATCTCCTTATATATCCTCCTTCGTTATCAATCTCGGTTACTGATGATGCCTTTCCCGTCTTTACCATAACCTGGTCGGAGGGAGAGGAGAAGAGTTCACCATCTGTTGCTTTTACGCTGACCATATATTCAGTGTCGGCTTCGAGCGAGTCAACCTTAAAGGATATGCAGTTACCCACGGAGCGATCAGCCCACCCGGGGATGGATTCGCTGATTCGGTCGCCACCCCATTCAAAGTTGATGTCGTCAATCGCCACAGACCCCTTTTCAGATTTTTTATGGAAGATGATTCGCACTTTATCCCCTTCGTAAGCGGAGAGGTCGAGATTTTTTACCTCACCCCCTGATGCATTGGATACGGGATAGCTTGCCACCTCATTCCAGAGGTCGCCATTCAGCACCTCCACAGCCACGGCATCCTCCTCACCGGCCGATGAACCGCGCATCCAGAAAGAGATGGAATAGAGCGGGCCGTCAAGTTTGCCGGAAGAGATGTTATCGCTGTCGGTGCTTAAACGGAGCGAAAGGGGAGATTCACCCGAGTAGGCATTGCTGGCGTATGTGAGGCGGGAGGTAGTGACCCAACCCTCGGGTAGATCCTGAATGCCGTCGGTGAAATCGATATTAAGTGAATAAGGCTCCGAACGGTTGATGCGCATAACGTTGAGCAGGTAATCTTCCGCTTTGGGCACGGGGAGCCATTCAACTGTGAAACCATCTGCGGTGATCTCGGCGATTCCGGTTATCTCGCATCTGTAATAGTCGATTTCGGGGGAAGGGGTGGAGAATTTAATTGTAGCCGGGTTTGCACTCTCCTCCTTGCCATCGTAAGCCCATACTTTGACGGAATATTCCGACAGGGGCAAGAGGTTTTCCGCTGTGAATATAGATTCGCTTATTTCAGATTCATTCACCTTAGCCCCCTTGCCGTCGGTTATTTCAATAAGATAGCGTTCAATTCTAGGAACAGCCTGCCATTTGAGTATGGCTGAGGTGGCGGTTATCTCGGAGGTCTCGATTCGGGCAATGTCGGTCGGAATTTCGCTCCCTTCCCCGACACGGAAAGTTACTTCCCCTCCGGGCCGTTCCTTTATAGATGAAATGGAAAGTCCGGGAGAAGTGCGGTCGTTATATGCAAAGGCCGGAGTGGTGAGCGGACTGAAATCTGCTTTCATCGAAGTGCCGGGGAAACAGTCGCCATCTCGCGTCATGGTGCTTTTAATGTTATCAGCTTCAATGAGATCGACACGCTGATGATTCTCATCATTATTGACGGCACGCTTATCCCACACATCGGCATTAAAGTCAACGCGCCAAACGAGCATGCCGTGGCCGGGAAGATATTTGTCCCATCCTCTGTTCTGACGGTTTTCAAAAAGGAAGAACTCGGTGCCGTTGTCGCGGGTGACAGAGTAAGCCTTATTGGCAGCCAATTCGGGGAGCGCGAACGATTTATCATCGGTCAGCTCCTCGGGGGTGAGCCATCCAAGAGCGAGTCGTTCGAAGGAGGAATAGAGCGGTGGAGTGTGGCTATTGTTGAGGTAGGGGCCATAATCCATCACGCTCCAGCTGCCGGGAGTGTAGGCCATGCTTCCCAAAGCTGTGTGATAGAGGTCGGGAAGGCCCATCACGTGCGAAAACTCGTGACAGAAAGTGCCTATGCCGTCGGGCACACCTTCAAGCCATTCATTGGTGCAGGCATAGCGGTCGAGGATCACCCCATCATAAACGTGGTTTGGAAATTCCAGTTCCGTCACCCATGAGGTGTGGGGCCACACAGCATCCGGATCGCCTGTACGGTTCTCGCCCGTGCCGGCATAGAAGATGAACACATTGTCGATATATCCGTCACCGTCGGTGTCATAAACGGAGAAATCAACATCCTTGTCGAGCACGTTGCAAGCCTCTACCGCCATCTTCTGCGGCGCGAGGTCGTTACCGTAGTTATTGTTGCCACCGTAATATGAGCGTTTGGCACTCAACGTGACGGGGCCGTAAACATCAAATTCCGGTTTGAATTTCCCGGCTGAATTATCGGCGAACCATTCAGCGGCGCATCCGGTGGCTCCATATTCTGAAAAACCTTCCTCGTTGAGCAGGCCGGAGAAATAGGCGTGAGGGTCGGGAAGATTAAACTTCACGTCGGCATATTCCACCAAGATTACAAGAGCCTTCGGGTTCCCTTCCGTAGGATAGGAGGATCCGGGGAAGAGACCGATCTTGCCCGGGGCTTTATGGGAGATATTCGGTGTCTTTTCTTGACTGTTATGTTTTTTAAAGGAAGATAAGCGTAGCGAGGAGGCTTTGGTCAGTTTCGCGACGGCCATGTCCTTTACCCTCTCCTTATCTATCTTTGTTAGCTGACGGAGGGTGGCTGAATTTCTTTCATCGGGGTTGCGGGCCGGTAATTTGCTCGGTACAATTTCACCGGAGTCGTTGATGGTGGCAAAAGAGAAATTCCCGTCCATCTGAGGGAGGAGGAGGTAACCATCTTCAGATAAGATAAGATGTGAATGTTCGTCACCTTGGATGCGTATATTTATGCTTGATCCGTCGGCTTGACGAAATTGGATTAATTCTCTGTAGGCCGGCACCCCCAAAGCAGTGGCGGAAAACAGTAGAAGAGCAAGAGAAGGAGTTAATAAATGTCTCATAGCCAGGTTTGTTAGATAATCGCGGACACGCAAAAATGCTGTCCCAAGTTAATTATCTCTTGGCAAGAGATTGTGATGACATGTAACTCCCTTAAAGGCAAAT
>CAMWIH010000008.1 GCA_947174305.1 uncultured Porphyromonadaceae bacterium
TTGAATTGATGTTTTCGAGCTCTTGTTTTAAAACATCTGATATTTCGCTGGGATTGAGCATCTTCTTAATTGCTTCTTATAAGGTTTTGACGTAATTGTTCGAGTTCGTTACTTAGGGAGGCATCCATACGTGTGGAATCAACATCGATTACAAATCCACCTATAAGGTCGGGATTAACCTCTTCCGTATATTCAAACGTGGTCTCGGTAAATGCTTTTTCAACCACGTCGTGAAGTTTCTTCATCTCATCGTCTCCAAGCTTTACGGCAGTGGAGATTTTCACCTGAGAAATATTGTTTGCCTTGCGATATATATCGCGGTAGGCGTATGCCATAAGATAAGCGAACTCCTCTCTTTTATGCTCGAGAATCAGCCTTACAAAACGTCTGTAGTCGTCACCCGGATCATTTCCGGCCGCCGCGAGCAGAAGCCGTTCCTTATCGGCTGTATCCACAAAAGGATTCGACAACACTTTAGCGAGCCCGGGATTCTTCTGAAAAGATGTAATCACATTCTTCATCTCCTCATATACCCTTCCGGCACTCTTATTTTCCAGAGCGAACTTATAAAGCGCCTTGGCATATCTGTGCGGTATTAATCCGGATATCATCGGCTGATCAGTTTTTCTCTATTTCGTCTAATAACTTATCGACAAGCTGTTTCTGAGCGTCATCGCTTTTCATTTGGTTGCGTACCATCTTCTCAGCGATATCGATAGAGAACTTGCCGACTTCATTTCTAAATTGAAGCTCAGCCTCCTTACGGGCCTGTTCAATGGAAAGCTTGGCCGCTTCCATTTCACGACGGGCAGCCTCAGAAGCCTCATGTTTAGCCTGCTCGATAATTTCTGTTTTCATCTTTGCAGCTTCGCGAAGCATTTCTGCCTGCTTGGCCTGAGCCTCTTCTACATATTTTTTGGCCTCGTTACGTGCATTGTCGAGTTGTTCCTTAGCCTTCCTGGCATCCTCCACGCCCTGGTCAATGGTATTGGCCCTGCTTTCCATACTCTTGATAATTACAGGCCAACCCCATTTCGCAAGCACGAGGAACAACAGGATGAACGCAATGAACATCCAGAAAACCAAGCCAAAATCGGGCGTGAATAATTCCATTCTCTTAAAGTTTTAAAGTTTCCTCACCGGGGAAAGAATGGTGTTCTTTCCCCGGCAGGCTCCGCACGGAGAGGAAATTTTATTTGATGAACAATGCGAGTGCAGACACAATCACAGCGAAGAGGGCAACACCCTCGATAAGAGCCGCAATCACGATCATGTTGCTTCGGATATCACCGGCAGCCTCAGGCTGACGTGCAATAGCCTCCATGGCTGAAGATCCGATCTTACCGATACCGATACCTGCACCGATTGCTGCGATACCTGCGCCAAGCGCTGCTCCGAGTCCTGCAAGAGGTTGCAGGGAAAGTTCTGCCAAAATTGTAGATAACATAATTCAGTTTTTTTAATGTGTTATTTTATTTGTTTTAATTTCTTTGACTTCGATAGGGCTTATGCCAACCATCTTTTATTGTTTGAGGTCGATTGCCGCCGCTTCCTTGGCAAGAAGTTCCTTCTGCGCCTCAGCAGCCTTCATTGCTTCCTCACCCTCTTCAGTTCCGGCATGCTCTTTGGCGTGGGCATGGTCGCCACGCTCAATTGCCATTCCAATGAAAATAGTGGATAGCGTGGTGAACACGTATGCCTGAATGAAACTTACCAGCACATCAAGTGCAAGCATGAAGAGAGAGAAGAGTATTGAGACAACAGTCGTTGCGCCTGCCACAGCTGATCCAAATACAGCAAATATAAAGATCAGAAGAGTCAGCGTTATGACAATCATGTGACCACCCATCATGTTCGCGAAGAGACGCACACAGAGTGCCGCCGGCTTGGTGAACATACCGAAAATCTCGATAAACTGCATGATCGGGAGGGGACACTTCAACCAAAGGGGCACATCAGGCCAAAAAATCTCCTTCCAGTAATGTTTCGTTCCGAAGACATTAGTCATGATGAAAGTCATCACAGCCAATACCAGGGTGATAGCAATATTACCCGTAAGGTTTGCCCCGCCGGGGAAAATGACAATCAGTCCGAGAAGGTTCATTATCAGGATAAAGAAGAAGCACGTGAGAAGATAGGGAGCAAACTTCTTGGCATTCTCTCCAAGAGTTGCCTTTATGGTTCCTTCATAGACAAAAGAAACAAGGAGCTCCATAAATCCCATACCTTTACGGGGAGCCTTCAGTCCGCGACGACGGTAGAATCTTACCAGCGACATGACGATTATCAGCACTATCGCTGTCGAAATGAAGAGTGCGGCAACATTCTTCGTAATGGATATGTCAAGAGGACGATATTCACGATAATATTTCCCGTCAACAAACACATAGCCGTCAATCACAGGCCAGCCACCTTTCACTGGACCTTGAGCCTTGATATCGGATGCAACCTTCATAACACTGTCGGTCTGAGCCGCATTGAGGTTGAAAAGCTGAACAACTTTATTCTTATGACTGCTGATATGCGCAATTACAAAAGAATAGTCTTTTCCATCGCGGCTTATTGTCTTGACCACTGGCTCGGCATGCATCTTCCCATCGTGTTCCACCACCTTAGTGAGAGAAGAGGAAGAGAAGCAGAACCATTTGCCATCCTCAGCCTTGACAATAACAGGGAGAGGGATACGGTAGGCATGTGCGAAAGGCACTTCCCAGCCATAGCCGTCACCAAGATGCTCGAAAATAATTTCCTTCACATCAAGATTCTCTTCTTCAGCATGGCCATCGCCGCCTTCTGCATATCCCCTGAAAGGAGTGGCAACGAGAATCGCCAGCAGAAACATCAATATGGATAATCTTTTCGACATCTTATCTTACTTTAGTAAATGCACACCGAAATCACATTATTATTCACGTCGGCGATACCGCCACGGATGGATATGGCATGTCGTTCGCCACCCGCCAGATAGCTTACGTCACCGGCTGTAAGCACAGAAATAAGCGCCGCATGGTTTCGGAGCACAGTGAATGATCCGAGCTTGCCGGGAAGTGTCACAGACTCCACCTCGCCCTTAAACGTTATCTCATGCGCAGAAATAATCTCAAGTGTCATTACTCTCTTTTCTGTTTAAAATTCAGTCGGAGGCAGATATAGCCTACCCGACATCTTGTTAAATTATTACTTAACCTCGGCAAGCATCTTCTTACCTTTGGCAATAGCTTCGTCAATAGTGCCGACATTGAGGAATGCCTGTTCAGGATACTCATCAAGCTCCCCGCTGAGGATCATCTTGAATCCACGGATAGTCTCAGAGAGCGGCACCATCACGCCCGGCACACCGGTGAACTGTTCAGCCACATGGAAAGGCTGCGAAAGATAACGCTGTGCTCGACGAGCACGTGCAACAACCAGTTTATCCTCATCTGAAAGTTCATCAACACCAAGGATGGCGATGATATCCTGAAGGTCGTTATATTTCTGAAGAAGCTGCTTCACGCTCTGAGCCACATTGTAATGCTCCTCGCCAATGATATTGGGGTCAAGGATTCGCGAAGTGGAATCAAGTGGGTCAACAGCCGGATATATACCAAGCTCTGCAATCTTACGGCTAAGCACTGTGGTTGCATCGAGGAATGAGAATGTAGTTGCCGGAGCAGGGTCGGTCAAGTCGTCAGCAGGCACGTAGATAGCCTGAACTGAAGTAATGCTTCCCTGTTTGGTAGAAGTGATTCGTTCCTGAAGCGCACCCATCTCCGAAGAGAGCGTAGGCTGATAACCCACAGCCGAAGGCATACGACCAAGAAGTGCAGAAACCTCTGAACCGGCCTGTGTGAAACGGAAAATGTTGTCGATGAAGAGAAGCACCTCTTTACCACCGCCGTCCTGATCACGGAACTGTTCAGCCACGGTAAGGCCGGAAAGTGCTACACGAAGACGGGCACCCGGCGGTTCGTTCATCTGACCGAACACAAGGGTTGACTGGGAGTTCTGAAGCTCCTTCATGTCAACGTCATCAAGGTTCCACTCCCCTTTCTCCATTCCTTCCTCAAACTTCTTGCCATACTTGATGACACCGCTCTCGATCATTTCACGGAGAAGGTCGTTACCCTCACGCGTACGTTCACCCACACCGGTGAACACAGAGAAACCGTTGTGTCCTTTGGCTATATTGTTAATGAGCTCCATGATAAGCACAGTCTTACCCACACCGGCACCACCGAATAGACCGATCTTACCACCCTTGGAATAAGGCTCAAGCAAATCGATCACCTTGATACCGGTATAAAGTATCTCCTGAGAGATAGCAAGGTCCTCAAACGCGGGGGCAGGCTGATGAATGGGACGTTCATTGTCATCATTCAGTTTGCCGAGAAGGTCGATAGGCTGACCAAGAACGTTTAGGAGACGGCCTTTGATCTGGTCGCCGGTAGGCACCGAGATAGGATGACCGAGGTTTATCACTTTAACACCGCGACGAACACCATCGGTGCTCTCCATGGCAACACACCTGACGATATCCTCACCGATGTGCTGCTCAACTTCAAGAACCAGCTCCTCGCCGTTGTCGCGTTCCACTTTCAAGGCAGTGTAGATTGGGGGAATGTTCTCCTTCCCGCCTTCAAAGGTGACATCGACCACCGGACCGATCACCTGGGTTACTGTGCCGTAATTTGCGCTCATATCTTTTTAGAGTCTTATAGAGTCGTTTAATTTTTCTTTTATTAGAAATGCCAGCCGAATGCAACACAAAGTGTCATAAGAAGGAGGTTGGCAAGAGAGAATGGCATGAGGTATTTCCACTCGAAAGAAAGCATCTGGTCAATACGCACACGGGGGAAAGTCCACTTGAACCAAATGATTACAAAAGAGATGAAGAATGCCTTACCTACGAACCATACTATCGAGGGAATCCAGTTCATCACCATATTGAACCCGTCCCAGCCCGGGATATGAAGTGGCATCCAGCCACCAAGGAACATAAGGGAAGCGATTCCTGATACGATAAAGAGGTTGAGGTATTCAGCAAGGTAGAAGAAACCGAAGTGAATACCGGAGTACTCAGTATGGTAACCGGCAGTCAGCTCATGTTCTGCCTCGGGAAGGTCGAACGGACCACGGTTAGTCTCGGCAGTTGCGGCGATAATATAGATTATGCAAGCAATGATTGCCGGAATATGACCCTTGAAAATGAACCATCCGTTAGCCTGCTCAAGAACAAGCTCATTTATATTCATGGTTCCGGCCATCACGACGATAGTGATGATTGAAAGACCGAGCGAAAGCTCATAGCTCACCATCTGTGCACCGCTTCGCATAGCACCGATAAGGGTGTATTTATTATTGGAAGCCCAACCTGCGAGAAGGATACCGAGCACACCAACGGAGCTGACAGCAAGGACAAAGAAAATACCTATATTCCAGTTTATGATCTGAAGGCCGTTACCCCATGGCAAACAAGCCAACATTACCACAGAAGAGGTGATAATGATGTATGGAGCGAGTTTAAAGAGGAAACGGTCGGTGTCTTTAAGGCTGATAAGCTCCTTGATGAGGATCTTGAACATATCGGCAAACACCTGAAGAAGACCCCAGGGACCCACACGCATCGGGCCAAGACGACACTGGAACCAAGCGCAAAGCTTACGTTCATAAAGGATATAGAACAGTGCAAGCACTGTATAAGTGAGCAGGATGAGAACAGCAATCAGAACGCACTCGATTGTTATGCCGAGCCATTCGGGAGTGCCAAGACCCATAAGCCAGTTATTGAAGGCTGCTGTCCATTGTCCGAAGTTAAACATCTTGTTTAAATTATTCTTTTTGGATTATACGTCTGTTTATACACACTTACCGTTAACGGTCGATATCGGGGATAACGAAGTCGAGGGCCGCGCCGATCGTAATGAGGTCGGCAATCATATTGCCGGTGCAACATAGATCCATAACGCCTACAAGGTTGAAGCAGGGGCTCTGGAAATGCACGCGGAAAGGATTCTTATTGCCGTCAGATTCAATGTAAACACCAAAAGTGCCTCGACTCGCTTCCACCTGCTGATACCATCTTCCGGCAGGAAGCTTGATAATCTTTGGCACCTGACAACGGATGTCACCCTCAGGAATATTATCCACAAGCTGAGCAAGAATACTGATACTCTGCTCAATCTCCTTCATACGCACCATATAGCGGCTGTAAGAATCACATCCATCCATCAGCACCTCCTCAAACTTAAGCTCGGGATAAATTGAGTAAGGATGTTTCTTGCGGCAGTCACAGCTCCAGTGGGAACCGCGTCCGCTCGGCCCCGTTATGTCATAATTTATGGCATCTTCTTTAGGCAAGATGCCCACTCCAACAAGACGATTCTTTGCAATAAGGTTGTTTGAGAACACATCATGATACTCCTTCAGACGCGAGGGCATTATCTCAATCAGATGTTTCACATCCTTTACAAAATCAGGATGAAGATCAGCAATCACACCACCGATCACATTATAGTTCATCGACATACGAGCCCCGCACGTCTTCTCGAATATATCAAGCACCAGCTCGCGCTCACGGAATCCATAGAAGAACGCGGTTGTTGCGCCAAGGTCCATGGCCGTACATCCGAATGAAAGAAGATGTGAAGAGATACGCATAAGCTCATCCATCATCACGCGGATCACCTGAGCACGACGGGGAACCTCAAGGCCAAGCGCCTTCTCGATACACATGCAGAGGCAATGGCGGTTCTGGTGAGCCGACATATAGTCCATACGGTCTGTGAAATGGAGAATCTGAGGATATGTGAGATCCTCGCAAAGTTTCTCTATACCACGGTGAATGTAACCTGAAACCACATCCACTTTCTTCACCTCTTCACCGTCAACGGCAGTGCGGAAACGCATCACGCCGTGAGTGGAGGGGTGCTGGGGACCTATATTGACAACATAATCATTTTCACCGAACACCTTACCGGGCTTCTTCACAATCTCGCCGTTCTCTTCAACGTATGTGCATGTGTCATCCTCGTTGATTTCATCATCAAGACGGATGGGATTGAGCTTGGGATCGGCGTCATAATCCTTACGGAGCGGATGACCAACCCAATCATTGCGAAGGAAAAAGCGACGCATGTCGGGATGGTTGATAAACTTGATTCCAAAGAAATCATAGACCTCCCTCTCCTGGAAATTGGCAACCTTCCAGAGATCGCTCACACTGTGGATATATGCATCATCGCGGTTCTCGCAAACCACCTTGACTGTAATCATATCCCAATTATGGGAGGTAGAAGTAAGATAATAAAGCACTCCTACAGAGTCCTTCCAGTCCATACCGACAACGGCCGACAGGACATCGAAATCCAGCTCCCTATCTTCTTTGAGTTTTTTTGCAAAACCGTACCAATCCTTTTCGGGCACGTTCACCAGGAGATTCTCACCCTCCTCGAAAGTGGCCGAAGGGCACACCTTGCTGATTTTCTCTTTTATATCGCTCATGTTATAGTTCACAGTTAAGTTTCGTCATTATGGCCTGCTTATCCGATATGTCCTTTCTCTTCAGGATGTTCTTTGAAAAATTCCTCAATCTTCTCTTTTCGGTTTGCACCGCCGAAGAATCTTTCCACCTTTATCTTACGCTGCAACTGCATAAGGCCATAGAACATAGCTTCCGGACGCGGAGGGCAACCGGGGATATAAACATCAACCGGAAGAATCTCATCCACACCGTTCACAACACAGTAACTCTTCTTGAATGGTCCGCCAGATACGGCGCAACCTCCACATGCTATGACATATTTCGGCTCTGCAACCTGTTCGTAGAGACGGCGCATTACGGGTGCCATCCGATGAACGATAGTTCCTTGCACCATGATATAGTCAGCCTGACGGGGTGAGTTACGCGCAACCTCAAATCCGAAACGAGCCATATCATATCGTGCCGCGCCCAGACTCATGAACTCAATGGCGCAACAGGATGTTCCGAAACAGAGAGGCCATAAAGAATTTGCACGGCCCCAGTTGATAAGGTCGTCCATCTTGCCGACCATCACATTAGCACCTGTAGCGTTGAGTTCTTCAACGAGTTTGTCAATATACTCGTTATCCTTGAAGTCCTCACGCGTCATACTTTTAATCTTGTCTATTCCCATTTAAGAGCTCCTTTCCGCCATGCGTATGCAAGGCCTAAAATCAGCACAAACATAAATATTGCAATACACAGGATTCCCTGAGGGCCAAGGCCACGCATCACCACTGACCACGGATAAAGGAAGACAGTCTCCACATCGAAGATCAGGAAGAGAATAGCAAAAATATAATACCCGGCCTTGAACTGAATCATGGATTCACCTCGGGTCGGGATACCGCATTCGTATGGCTCTGACTTCTTGACAGAGAACGATCTGGGAGAAATCAAGCGGGCAATAAGGAGCGCGGCAAATACCAAGCCGATGCCCGTGAGCATCGCCGTAATTGAAAGCACACCATTGCCTATCTCCAGCAATAGATTCATATTTCCTTATATTTAAAGAGTTAGATTAATCCTTTATGTTATTCACGGTAAGATCCGCCAAATATATCTGCAAAGGTACTCAAAATTTCTTAATCAACAAAAAATCCCCCTCCCTAAAATTTTACAGAATTTTAAGAAAAGGGGGATTTTTTATATGTTCTTTAACATAAAAGTCTCTGATGGATGTTTTATCTCACCACAAACTCCATATATTTTCCGGTGAAATATCCGTGGAATCTACCGGCCACAGTGAAGTCGCAGTAGGCTTCCACCATATTATCCTCAGCAACGAATTTGAACGTAGTGAAGGGGAAGCGAGGGTTCTCCATGAGCTTGTTCCCCTCTATGTACAGGGGATTAACATTCGATGCCTCTATTATATATCCGTTATGGGTGAACTGAACATCAAGATCCGGAAGTATAAGATATTTCTGCTCAGGCATCTGCTGATTGAACTTCACATTATAAAGCACTACCTGAGCCTTCTTCTTGCTTATGTCAAACTTTATACGAAAACCTACATCCTGATTCTTGAAAGCGCTTTCCGGGTCGCCTAAAACTTCCGTATCTGTCACGCCGCAATAATAGAGGTCGGGCCAGAATGTATATACCTTATATTCATTCCCGAGCACATAGCGAATCTTGGGAGCATAACCCTTGGGTCGCTCCTTGTAGGTAAGGTCAGGCTGCGGAAGAGCAGAAGTGGGGTCTTTCTCATAGTTTATGGTAGGTGGAGTATAGAGGATCGGAGAAAGTTCAAAACGTAGGTCGGTCACCTGCATGCCATTGGTGGCCGTACAAGGAAACTGGTCGAATCCGTGAATAATATATTGGTGAGTTTCAAGATCGTCTGAAAAACCGAATACAAGAGCCGAGGTGAATTTAAATGATTCGGTAGTGAAACCTGTATCCTGGTCATCACCCAAATCAACCATATCTGTGCTAATGGAGACCATGCCATTAACGTTGTCCAATCCGAAATGGTAATATCCTTTCTTTATAACAGGTTCTGACGGGTCATCAAGATTAACCCTGGCAACATAATTGTAGGTAGCCACTGTCTCCGTTGTGTTGTTCACAGGCTCTTTATCACAGGAGGTGATCAGAAGGCCTGCGAGGGCCAAAGCGATTGTAAAAGTCTTTTTCATATATATATCAATTTTTATTTTCTGTTTATAATCAGCACTCATAAGGTTAAAAGGTGAATCTCAAGGTAACCCCTCCCCTCACAGGCTTTCCACGTTGCAGAAATTCATTTCCCATCGACATGAAATAAAATGTATCGAAGCGCGTATCAGTAAGGTTCTCACCCCAAATCTGCAACTCCCAGTTACGAGCCTCAAATGTAAGGGTTGCACCAAGTTCGGCATAGAAAGGCTGACACCGGGTATTACTCTCATTCCAATAAATCTTACCGGTGCCACGCATATTGAGGTCGATCCCAATCTTCCGGATCCCCCCGGGCCACTCTTTGCGGATGGGAATCTCCCATAGTCCTTGCACAAAAACCGTATTTCGGGGTGCGTAGGGAATGTATTTACCCTTATATTGCGTCTTGCCATCGTCGTAGTCAACAAATTTGGCATTCGTATAGCCATAGGATGCATTGAGAGTTAGTTCGTCACAAGGCTTTCCGGTCACGGCAATCTCACCACCGGTGCTTCTTGTGCGTCCGGCGTTAGTCATTATTCGGCCTGTAGTGGTGCCATCGGGGAATGTGGTCATCTGCTGATCGCGGCAATCAATATAGAATAATGACAGATCAGCCCAAAGGTGCCCGTTAAAGAGTTCAAGATGAGAGCCAACCTCATAATTCCAGCTATATTCAGGTTTATAGCCCACAATTTCATCCACCTCATGATTTCCTCCAATACCCATTATCCCCATCAGGCGCCCTTGCAACACCTCGCTGAACATCTGGGTATTGAACCCACCGGCCTTGTAACCTTTCGAGACAACGCCATAAACATTACCTACGACACTTTCTGAAAAATCATAAAGCACACTTACACGAGGCATCCAGTTGAAATACTTTCGGCTTAATTTCCCTTCATCATTAATCTTTATATCAATCCGGTTATATGGCACAAGACTCCCATCCTCTTCAAGGTGCATAATCTCATAACCCGTATCGCAACGACTCAGATATTTCAAAGTGGCTACTTCATAATCCAATCGGATTCCTCCTGTAAAATGCCAATGGCCGGTTTCATACTTTGATTCATGATATAACGCAATGCCTCGCGTCGGAATAGTGAAATCGCTCAAAAGAGGGAACTCCCTCGAATCCCATTCTATCGGATAATAGGGATTGGCCTCATTCCGATGGGCCTCTATCAGTGTCCTTATCCCCTCATCCTTGAAAGTAACGGGGGCCTGCATCGCCAAATGTTTGTAAAATCCGAATACTCCTCCGAGCCATTTGTAGGCCACGTCTGCTAAAGAACCCCTGAATACGACATCTTCCGTTATGGCCGTCTCCTGCTGTTTCTGGGTAAGGGTGAAATATGGCAACGGAAGGAAGTCCTGATCGAGGGTCATATTATCATTTATATGCTGAACAGCAGTTATTGAGGTCATTGAAAAACCGGGTCCTCGATAATTCAGGGTCAAACCGTCATTAACCGTAAAACGATGGTAGAAGCAGGGATCATTATAGCTTATTTCCCCGGTCTCGATATACTGATAGGGATAACCTCCCTGCCGAAGCAGGGATGAAGAGAAGGCATTCATAAGTGAAACATCTCCAGAAGCTCTCCACTGAGTCTTCCACCTGAAGGCACCTGAGGCCTCGTGATCAAGTTTCTTTCCCGTATAGAGGTTAGTGAAAAAACCTCCGAGGTACGCGCCGTTTACATTGACAGAGGTGGCCAGGCGATCATTGATTTTGCCATACCATCCAGCGGCCGCCTTGTAGCTGTTCCCACTTCCGGCCTGAAGCATCAGTCGCCACCCTTGATATGACATTGGGGAAAGGGTTGTGATATTGATAAGGCCACCCATTGTGTTGCGCCCGTAAAGGGTGGATTGCGGGCCACGCAACATCTCTATTGAGGCTATGTCGGCTATATCGAAATCATAAGCATCCTTATTAAGATAGGGAATATTATCCACATTGAGACCGACTGCAGGCTGATCCATTCTTGCCCCTATTCCCCTCACATATATTGATGATGTGATTCGCGAACCGTAATCGGGTATATAAAAATTGGGAATTACATTTGAGGCCGCCTTCATCCCCTCAATCGACAGCTCCTCAATCTCCGAACGTCCAATTACAGTGGCCGAGACCGCATCATCTCTAAGCAAAGCTTCCTGTTTGACTGCCACCACATTAAGCTCCTCCAGATTATATGCTGAAAGAGAGTCTGGAACGGCATCTGTCGATGTCGTCAAGGCAACGGTTGCAAATATCAATGATGTCGGTGCCAAAATCGGGGCGTATTGAGTTTATTATGCAAAATTAACTCTTCTCCACGGCTTATGCAATCATTATTATATATGATTTTTAAACTTTTCTTTGTAATTTTGATTATATTTTCACCGGTGAAGTAGTTTGATAACTTACTTATATGGTTTAAAGTGTAACCGACAGAGAAAAATGAGCACATTCAAAATACATACCCTCGGCTGCGGGTCAGCCAAACCTACCTTACGTCACCAACCCTCTTCTACCGTGATTAACCATCGCGACACGCTATATATGGTGGACTGCGGAGAGGGATCGCAACTCGCTTTTCAGAGACAACATCTGCGTTTCTCTCGGCTTCGCCATGTGTTTCTCACCCATCTGCATGGCGACCATGTGTTAGGCTTACCGGGATTGGTATCAACGCTCGGACTTGGAGGCAATGGCGGTAAACTCACCGTCCACACCTTTGCCGAAGGGAAAAAGATGCTGCAAAAAATATTCTATTTTTTTGCAGGAGATCTGCCGTTTGAGGTTGAATTTAACGTTATCGAACCTACCGAAGCTGTAATTCTCGATACACCTTCACTGACCGTGCGCACCGTTCCCCTTCAACACCGCGTTCCCACCGTGGGGTTTATTTTTGAGGAGAAAGAGAAACCGAGGCACATACGCCGAGACATGATCGACTTTCATCAGGTGCCCAATTCTCAAATCCGTTTGATAAAAGCAGGCGCTGATTTTATAAGACCTGACGGCTCGATTATAGCAAACGATATTCTTACCACCCCTCCTACCCCCTCGCTTTCATACGCTCATATAAGCGACACAGCCTATATGCCCGACTTGGCTCAGAAAATCGGACCGGTTGACCTGTTATTTCACGAAACAACCTACACCGAGGCACATAAAACAGAAGCTGCACCACGAGGCCATTCCACCGCCCGACAGGCGGCCATGGTGGCTCGTGATGCAGGTGTCAAGGCTTTGCTCACCGGTCATTATTCTTCGCGGTATAATGACGATACCATCTTCTTAAAGGAGGCTCAGGAAATATTTCCCAATGTAATCCTTAATCGGGAGGGATTAGTCATCCCCCTCGATTAATATCATTTCGCCGGCAGAATGTGCCGTGATTACCGGAGCATATTGGCTCTGGGCCTCCGCAATGCCAAGTGAGTATTCTCCGTTGCGATCCACGAAGCAATCGTAAGATATTATGTGGGTTCCCTTGGAAAGGAACGGAATAAAGAGGTTTGTAGCTGAATTCCTAACCTCTTTATAATACCAAACACCATCGCTCGAAGTGTAACCAGAAATCTGCTCTGCAGGTTCGAGGGCAGCAGAACGGCTGTCGGTGACTGCCACATATTGCAAATCGCGGTCAGCCTTTATTGTCAATGTCACCCTCACGCGGTCTCCCTTTTTGAGCATACCGGCAGTGGCAGTCGTGCCATCGGAATGATCTGATATCACGTAAATATTCTTTTCCACTGAAAGCTGAGGCACCGACGCCGACTTCACCTCCGCAATAGGAGCCACATACTGGCTAACAATTCCACCCCATGCAGGCCCTGATGCCGATCTCACAATCTCTACATTACCTGAGTTTCCTGTAAGGGAAAGGGTAAGGGAGCCGGTAAGCGCCGCCAGCCTGTCGGGTTGAGTCTTAACACCGTTCACATAGATTTCAGGAGCAGATGCCGGCACGGTCCAGTCGCTTCCACTGTTAAGTATGGCCTGAACAAGATCGGCCGCCACACTACCACCGCCCCAATCCTGTGTCTGTTTGGATAAAAGTAACCATTGACGAAGACCATCTATCATCTTAGCTTCCGGATTTATTTCAGTCCAGGCCTCAAGCACTTGAGCTGTGGTCAGCAAAGATCCCTTGCCATTGAATCCTGAACCGAGATTATCAAACCAAATTCCTTTCTCCTTTGAATATGAGATAAACTCCGCAAGTGAAGCGAGAATGGTACTTGCCGCGTGTCCTCGTCCTTCACGTTCCAAGAGACTCGCTGCAGTGGCTTTATCATAGATGCTCATCTTTTTCCACGACTTCTCAATCTCTGCGAGAGCTGCAGATTTTATACGCGCAAAATCAGAGGAGGTGGAAACATTGTTAAAGAAAGAACGAATATAGAGATAATCGAGCAAAGAGAGGTAGGAATATTTCTTATCACCTACCCTACGCCATTCTTTAACAATTTGAGAATCGACATATCCTAACCCTTTCCTCGACATCTTCAAAGCATCCGCGGGAAGGAACCCGGTTTTATGAAGCATTGCAAAATTACGCAGCACGGAAGTTGAGATCCATTCACTTGATTGCATTCCGTTACACCAGCTCCATCCTCCATCCTTATTCTGCAAAGCCTCGAGCTTTTTTAGGGTAGCCTCAATTGCTTTGTCACTCTTTGAGGGGTCGGTATATTCCACCAGGCTCTCCATCCTGAGTGTCTCTGACTGAGCATTTCTCACCCAGGGAGTATTGTTGAGAGCTACTATCTTCAGCGCCGCGTTCTTCTGAAGGGCAGACACCAAAGTTGAGTCAGCAGAATAAGCCGGGTCGGAGAATAACTTCAATGCCGCAATAAGCTTTGGATATTTTTTAAGTAATCCGGCCGCCATTGCATTACCATAAAGTGCGGAAGCCTGGGCAAGGGCATTTTCAGAGTCAGGAGAAAGAAGTGCCGGCAGTGCGGTCACGCATTCCCACACAGGATTATCCGTATAGCTCAGGGTGATTGAAGAATCCTTTTTATCCGACGGTATCGATAAGGAAATTTTTTCTTCACCGGGGGCGAGATAGAATGTGCGGCTCTCCACAACAGGGGTACTCGATGGATAAATCGGGATTATGGTCTGTTCACCGTCACTGCTGGTGGCACCCAAACCATAAACCCGGATGCCGGCCATCTCTATATCCGAGGGAACGCGGAACTGTGCTGTGATGACCCTTGACCCCATAGCCTTCACCTTCTCAACGGAAGCATCCAAGGAAGTATATGTCTCTCCGGTGATAGGGTTGAATATCACAATCTTTCCTCCCAAAGAAGCTTCATCGGCGCTATTGTTATATATAGTCGCGCTGACATTTAGCATATCACCGGTGCGGGCAAAACGGGGAGCATTCATCTGAACCATCACGGGCTTGGAAGCAATGGCATCACGCGTCAGAATAGCGCCACGCATATCCGAAGTATATCCCATCACCTGAAGTTGCCAAGTGCCGTTGAATGCCGGAACATCAAAATCTATCGAAGCCACACCGTCATTGTCGGTGAGAAGCTGCGGCATGAAGAATGCAAGCGGACACTCCACTTCACGTAAAATATCGTCGGAATATGCCCCTCCATCTTCCTCAATCACTGCCTCTGCTTCCATATCTGTGACAGCACCTTCCACCGCACCAGCGGCCATAGAGGCATTCTCTTTATATGCCATCTTCATTTCAGTCTTAGCCTGAGGAGCCGCCATCATGTCTGCACTATCGAAAGCAACCTCCTCAACAGTCTGGACACTCTCTTGCGAGGCTGATTTCATCATCCGGGTTCCACGAATCCGAATATTGTTAACCCCGTTAAGAGATATTCCCCCACCATAAAGCTGATATCCGTAGGTGTTCCAATCAGGCCATACAAACCCTTTCAAGCCTGTGTTCTCCTGACGCACCGGCATGTAACTCCAGCTCTCATTACCTCGGTATTGCCCGGAGAGTTCACCGGGAACTGACCAGTATATGGAGCCGTATGGATTAAACATCCACTGGAAGGGGGATAAAGCGTTAAGGGCTTTATTGCTCATAACCGCCATTACCGGAAGGGAAGCAAGGTCTTTATTATCAAAAGAGAACCTGAATTTCCACTCTTCATGTGCTCCCGGCACAAGACGGTCGCGGAAACTATCAACCTTTATTTCGAGTCCCTTAGTCTGAATTTCAGGAATTAAGGTTACTGACTCACGCCTATCCTGAAGGTCGTGCATACCGCTTAAGGTTATCTTGACCCTTTCGTCGGCGCCCGGTGATTTCACGGCAATCTCCACTATACCTTCGGAAACTTTAATCCATTGAGAATCATACACCCCATTCATATCTGCAATTTCAGCAAAGATATAACTGTCGGGATAAGAACTTCCAACTCTGACTTTAACTTTTCCATTCTTTATAAGTTCGGGAGTAACGACAACGGTTGTTTCAGGCAACCACAAAGGTGTGGTTACCGGTGGCACCCTATCACTCTCCCTCCATACTACAAATGAACAAGTGGCTAAATCTGCTGTTTCATCTCCCGCTTCATTTTCAACATCAAATGATGAAGCAAGAGAAAATTCAGCCACATAACTTCCCGACTTCAATTTAGCAAAATCAAATGGGAATTTACCGCTTTCAAACTCACCCGAAGCGACCACCAGAGAATCGGTGGATTCCTTTATACGATAATATATATTCTTAACGACAGGACGGTCGAGCATGTCATACACTGCCACTGATGCCCTTACCGAATCCCCTTTCACGATCTTTATATATCCCGGTATTGAAGGCGAGATATGATAGGCTTTCCCGAGGGAGAAGATGAAAGGTTGCGCCTCCTGTGTCTCCCCGGCACCATCGGTGGCCGTTACTGTAAGCTGATAACGACCCGTCTGATAAGGGGTGCCCTTAAGACCGGCTGTAGGGAGTTCAATGATAAAGCTCCCGTCGGAGGAACTTTCCACCTTCCCTCCGTATGTCGCGTTACCGTTATCAAACACTCGTCCCCATCGCCAAGGAAGATATTTTACATTAAACTTCACATCAGCTCCCGCCACAGGCATCCCGGAGTAAGTTTTAACTTCTCCTTTCACCCTTACCACATCTCCAAGGGCAATCTCCCCTTCCGTGCCGTCGGTAACGACATAGAATGTCGGCGATTTATAATCTGCGACTTCAAAATAGCTCTGGGAGATATAATTTTTCCCGTCGTTCATCTGAAGGAACCAGTTTCCCAAAAGGCCGTCGGAGGGGAGTCTGAAACTGCCGTCGAGTCTTCCAAATCTATCGGCACGAAGAGAAACAGTATCTTTCGGCTGATAATTGGCATCATTAAGAATGACCTTGACATCTTGACCGGGAGCCATCTCCAACTTCGGGCCTTTCTCTTTATACACCACACCACTGAATCTCACGGTGTCGCCGGGATGGTAGATTGAAAGGTCGGTAAAGAGGTTTCCCCTTATCGATTCCCTCTGCTCAAGGGCTCTCCCATTCTCATATACATTGTCGGAAATGACATCTGCACCCGACTTGACAAGGACTTTGTAACTTCCTGCGGGCACCATCACTTTACCATCACTATCCGTGACAAGTGAGACGCTTTTCCATTTACTATTTTTCCAGGCCGGGGTAAAGGTGACATTCGCACCCTTTACAGGACACTGATTCTTCCCTTCCACAACATAAAGAGCCTGATTACTCCCTGCACTCTTTGTCATATCGGATGCGCGTAGAAGGGAGAGACGGCTCACAAGTGTCACAGGAACTCTTGAATCGGCGTAATTATCTTTTATGATACCCGACTTGTCGGGAGTTTTCGACACAACAAGCGCATAAACACCACTGTTAACCGGAGGCAAAACAAAATCACGGGAAAGATAGAAAGGCTTACCTAAAAGATCATCCCCGGCACTTATCTTCACGGATGCAGCCACCTTACTGTTAATCACAGTACTCATTGCCACATTCCCATCCGGCATCTTATCATCAACCTTAACAGCAAGAATATAAAACTCGGAAATGTTTCTAAATGATACAGAGCCATTCATTTCTTGGCCGGGAAGACACTGCGAAGGTAGCGTGCAACTCACCCATACCCCTTCCATATTCTTCATCATAGCCTTTAAGGAAGAGGATTCCTTACATTCGGGATACTGTTTCAGATAAGATTCGGCAAGCCTATATACTTCAGTATATCCTTTTGAATCCGAAGGCTGATAATATCCACTTAAATTGATAATGAAACCTCCACAGAACGGACTCTCCTTATATTCCTCGATAAGCTTTTCCAGCAGCGTCTTACGTTCATTCCATGAGGCAAGACTAAGTTCATATCCTGCCATGACGGCACCGGCGCGTGTCAATCCAAGCCTGCCATGCCACTCCCTGTTATCCGAAATAATTCTCTTTATAATTGACGATGCGTTGCGCTCGGTGGCATGGTCTCCCTTTCCTTCCGCTCCGAAGAAAGGAATAATTGATACGTCTCCATTTGCAAACGGTTGCAGGTTGGCCACTCCTTGGGTTGTCATAAAATCATATACTGTCAATCCTGAGGAAACCGCGTCTTCGATATTGGTAACCACCCCCGTTAAAGCGGAGATGCTTAACTTTTGTGCTTCCGAAACCGATTCGAATGCCTTGCCGGTCAATTGGCACACGCGATTTGAGAATATGTCACGGCTCCATTCCGATACGTCCGAGGGCACCGGTTCGGAAGGAATTGTGCGACCATTGAAAAGGTAGGGAGAAGAAAGATATATATCGCGATAAAGTCTCCCTTCCAGTAGATATGCTAATGAAGAATATGGTTGCTGCAACCTGGATGCCACCGAGTCGATCAAGGCTGCTCCCCCAGCACCGTTGTTAGTGGAAACAAGGTTATCGGCAATAACCACTTGCATCAACGCTTGCAAGGCAGTGGCTCCATCCTGACTGCCTAATGCCTTGTCAAGTTGAGCGCGTGCATCACCGGCAACTTGTTTCGGGAATGCAAAATCAGGAGTTGAGAAACTACTTTCCGCCTTCTTTGCCGAATAAGAAGCCATAACCGTAATAAATAGAAAGGTCCACATTACGCAGACCTTCCTTATAATATTCTCTTTGTTCATTATTTCGATTGTTATCTTAGGGTTTCACAAATCATTTCCTTTTCCCTTTTTTCTCCTTCATTTCGTGAAGTTTTTGCCTGAAAACATTTTCCGCCTCCTTCATCTTGAATATCTCCTTGCTTGTAAGGAACGTGGCGAATTTTGCATCATATTTTTTATCAATCTCCGCATCCTGTTCCTTCAGTCTGTTCAAGGTTGCATAATCTTTATCGGTGGCTGTGTTATCCTTCACCTTGTGATTGATTTCGTGCATCTCGCTTCGAACGTCAAAACGCTCATCGCTCAACTGATTGTAAACCTCAAAAAATTTCTTTCTGGTATCCTCCTTGAGACCCATTTCCTGAGCCAGGAATTTCATTTTATACTCCCTGAACTCCTTGCGTTTTTCCGGCGAAAGCTTCCCCCTTTCCTGAGCAGTCATCGGGATGACTGCAAGAAAAGCGAGAATAAGTAACATGTAGATTTTCTTCATATCTCTTTAATCACTTGTATCTAAACAAATAAGACCGCATCGATGATTCCGAATCAAAGATGCGGCAACACTTTTTATTCCTCCTTAAATTCCTCTACATCGAGATTCTCATAGCCAGGTTCCAATCTGATTCCCATATCCTTCTCGAGCTGCGACATATCATCATAGCTCTGGATAATGGCGTCATAATCCTCGAGATGATATTCCGGATCGGCATAAAGGTCGAAATCGGGATCACTCTCCATGAGCATGGCGATATGTTCAGGTGGATTATCAAGATTAAGAGTGGCATTCTGAGATGCAGTGTGAAAGACTTTCATCATCATCCAAATACCCGCAAACATAGCGGCCAGGTATAGATATGGTTTGACTCTCTGCCATTTGCTAAGGGGCTTAGCCTCCGGAGCCAGCTTATAGGGCGGAAGTTTCTCACCCATCTCTTTATAGAAAGAATCGAAATATCCCTCCGGAACCCTGAATCCCGGATCATTTCCAAATGCTTTTTTAAGCCTCTCTTCCATTTCTTCCTCTTTCTTAATTTGTGGTTAATGTCTTTTTGACTTGTTGCAGCCTATTTGGTTTAATCGCAATTAAGAATTTTTTCCTTATTTCTTTACAAATGTAGGAAAAAAATTTAATCAATAATTAAATTTCCTCATTTTCAAGAAATTGAGTCACCTTTTTCATGGCATGATGATAAGAAGCTTTCAACGCTCCCACAGAGGTTCCGAGCACTTCCGACATATCCTCATATTTCATCTCATCATAATATCGCATGTTGAAAACGAGCCTCTGTTTCTCCGGCAATGCGAGTATGGCGGCTTGAAGTTTCCTCTGGATATCATCGCCATTAAAATACTTGTCGGCTTCCAGGGTGTTAAGAAGGAAAGAGTCGTCACTGTCGGTCGAAACCTTATTCCGGTTACGTTCCTTGTTAAGGAAATTGATGGTTTCATTTACGGCTATTTTATATAGCCAGGTGGAAAGCTTCGCATCTCCCCGAAAATTATGGAGATTATTCCATGCCTTAAGGAAACAATTCTGAAGCAAGTCGTTGGCATCATCATGGCTCATGACCATCTTGCGAATCTGCCAATAAATCTGCTCACCGTATGTACGCATCAGTGTGTCGAAGCCCGCTTTTGCGGTGCGCGGATTTTGCAGATCCTTCACGAGCTGCTTCTCATCTATCGGGGGAACGTAACTCATCTGTGTTTATTAGTGGTTCGTATTTCTTTACACTACGCAAATTTAATAAAAAAGTCGGGAGTTATCTCCCGACTTCACTATCTTTTTACTTTTCTTAACGATATATCCATAAATATCGGTTCGATGTGTTAAGAGCTTAACACTCTGATTTTCCTTACACGCCCCTGTTCTCCTTATTGAAGATATGACGCAGGCGCGAGAATATGCGCTGCGATGTTGATTTATCGGGCACAACATTCGGATTATCTTTTAAGCTTTCAATCGCGGCACGCTCAGTGTCATTAAGGTTCTCCGGCATATAGACCATCACATTCACAAGAAGGTCGCCCTTGGCCGTGCTCTGGAATTTCGGAAGTCCTTTGCCACGTAGGCGCAACACTTTGCCGGGTTGTGTGCCGGGGGCAATCTTTAATCTTGCCTTCCCTTCCACCATCGGCACTTCAGCAGAGCCGCCTAATACGGCTGTGGGAATGTCGAGCATCAGGTTATAGATCAGGTCATCTCCTTCACGAATCAACTCGGCATCTTTCTCCTCCTGAATCTTAATCAACAGATCACCGTTAACCCCTCCGTGGCGCGGAGCATTTCCCTGGCCTCGCATTGTGAGGACCATTCCATCCTCAACACCTGCAGGAATGTGGAACTCAACGATCTCGTCTTTCTTTTCAACACCTGTTCCGCCGCAATATGTGCAAGGTTCGGATATTATTTTTCCTTCGCCATTACATTCCGGGCACACCGTAGTGCTTCTCATGGCTCCCATAAAGGTCTGCTGCACAGTCTCGACATATCCTGACCCGTGACAACGCGGACAGGTCTTGAAGGCGGTGCCATCTTTAGCGCCGGTGCCGTTGCAATGCGAACATGCCACCATCTTTGGAATCTTAAGCTTCTTGGTGACACCGTTCATTATATCCTTAAGTGTGACCTTGACAGTGATTCGCAGATCGGTTCCTTTATTTACATGCTGACGTGGCCGGGCACTGCCGCCTCCGCCAAAGCCATAACTGCCTCCGCCTCCCATATCGCCGAATATATCGCCGAAATGAGCAAAAATATCTTCCATCGACATTCCTCCGCCGAAGCCATAGCTACCGCCACCGGCTCCTCCTCCGAAGCTTTGTCCCATGGAATGGCCGAACTGGTCGTAACGAGCCTTTTTGTCTGCATCGCTAAGCACATCGTATGCCTCCGCGGCCTCCTTGAATTTCTCCTCGGCCGCCTTTCTTTCATCCTCGGAACTCTGGGCAAATTTATCCGGATGATACTTTATGGCCATCTTACGATAGGCCTTCTTTATTTCATCTGCCGTGGCGCCCTTACCAACGCCAAGCACTTCATAGTAATCTCTTTTCTCTGCCATAACTCTGCAATTTTTTTACGACCTTTCGCTTACTGGCCTACAACCACCTTGGCATGGCGGAGCACCTTGTCGTTTATAGTGTAGCCCTTCTCAACCGTATCAAGTATCTTTCCTTTCAGGTTTTCATCAGGAACAGGAACTGCTGATATGGCTTCGTGACGGTCTGAATCAAAATCCTTCTCCTCAGGATCCATCTCCTTAACCCCGTTCTGCTCCATATACTTCTTTAGCTTCTTATAGATAAGCTCCATCCCTTCGCGGATGGAACCGGCATCCTCGCTGTTCTCAGTGGCTTTCAAAGCACGCTCGAAATCATCCACAATGGGTAGCAAGCCCTTGAATGCCGATTCACCGGCATTACGGATAAGTTCCGATTTCTCCTTCAGCGTGCGTTTGCGGAAATTGTCGAATTCTGCCATGAGGAACAGATATTCCTTCTTCTCCTTTGCAACCTCCTCTTTAAGCTTAGCCACTTCATCTTCTGCCTCAACAGCACCTTCTGCCACAACATCCTCTGCAACCGATTCTTCGGCCGGAGTGGCATTCACATCGTCAACTACAACAGCCTCGGGCGACTGCTGTTCGTTATCTTTATTCTGAATATCTTCCATAGTCTTTCTATATTTTTTACGATTACGGCCGAAATAACCGCGTCCGTGTCTATTCTTTCCCATAATTCTCTATCAAATTCTTTGCCAAAAAATGTTAACGCAACCCAACAAGCTTACATATCCGAGTCAACAATCATGGTATTGCTACAATTTTAACAAATAACACCCCTCTATGGTTGCATCTCCCTTAAATTCGGTTAATGCCAGAGATGCTGTTTCCCGATCTGAGAATATGGCATAGACACTGCTCCCGCTTCCGCTCATTGAGGCATAGAGTGCTCCATAATCATATAATCGCTTCTTTATCTCGCCGATGGCAGGGAAAAGCGGGAAAATGGAGTCTTCAAAATCATTATGCACAAAGTCTTTCCACTGGTTTATTGGAAGATCAGTTATTTTGCGAAGGTCAAAATCAGGCTCCCCGGGGATCACTCCTGAGAAGGCTTCTTTAGTAGAGACATATATATCCGGTTTGACCACACCAAGCCAGTAACCGCTCAAGTCAAGAGGGATCTCTTGAAGTCTTTCGCCAATACCTTCTGCGTATGCAGGCCGATTGAGGATGAAGAAAGGACAGTCGGCCCCAAGCCGGAGAGCCATTTCATACAGCAGCCTATCCTCAATCTTATCCTCCGTATTCTCCCGGTTAAAGATATCGGCCAAGAGACGAAGCGTGAAGGAAGCATCCGCACTTCCTCCCCCCATACCCGCCCCATCAGGCAGATGTTTTTCAAGCATTATTGATATTCCGGATAGATCTACCTTCATCTCTTCGCAAAAGAGCTGACTTGCCTTATACACGAGATTCTTTTCAACCGGACAATCAACCCTCCTTCCTGAAAGGGAAATAGCGGGCATCCTTGAATTATCCCCTTTTTCACCCACACACACCTCTTTCTCGTCTGCACCAAGCTCTCCCCCACAAGCAATCACTTCAAGTATATCGCAGAAACATTCCGGATTTTCCGCCGTACCTGCATATTTACCTACCGGATAGAAAACGGTTTGCAGATCGTGATAACCGTCTTTACGTTTCCTCACAATCTGCAAACCTAAATTTATCTTAGCATTTACAAAACTTATCATATTCTCACCCTTCTTATAACCTTATAACCCCACCCCTATAACCTTATAACCTTATAACCTCACAACATCACTTGGCCAGCCTCAACCAGCGCCAGCCGTATGTGCGCTTGGCATTACGCTTAAGGTAACGGTCTAAAGTATCTTTCTCTTCCACTACTTTTCCGCTCGCCATTGAAGGATGGATGAAATGGAATCCGTCATCGCGTTTTCTCACAAACCCAATCTCCAAGGCATCGGTGGCAGGATCGGAAGTGAGGAGAACAATTATATCGCCATCCTGCATATCCGACATTATATCTTTATGTGTTGCCTGCTCGCGCTTGAGATGAGGGACCTTATGGGTACGGAAGCCCATCTCCACCATTTTCTGATCCTCATAAACTGCAGAATCCTTAAGGGCTTTATACAGATTTCGGTTGCGTGTCACCTTTTCAAGCGACTTTGTTTTGAACAGATCTGAATAGCTTTCCGTCAGCTCCTTTACATTATTACGCGATTTATTATCAACCACCCAGTCGGAAAAATAAAGCAACTTGCTCGGAAAACCGCGGTCTTCCCCCCTTCGGTATGAAACGTTTTCCAGTTCCTTCTCAAATTCATTTATCCTCTTGTGTCCCGGAGAGGTTGAAAGCCTCGATATGGCCGTCACCTCATTCAGGAATGTAAGGTCATCGAATGCATCAACCCTAACTTCGAGGTGACCCGTGGAATCATTCATCGTCACTTCTTCCCACGGAATCCCGATGAAGGACTCCGCCACCTTCCCCACAATTTCAGCCGGATTTCCTCCCGGTGAAAAGTTCTCCCTTACAAGAGCCATCACCCTCGCCGTGTCGTTTTCACAATGATACCCGGCCGAGCTACTTTCATGACAGCATATCATTAAGAGGAAAGAGAATAAAGCATAAATAGCGTTTCTCATTTTTTGAATCACTCCTTTATCCAATAGACATCACCTCCTCATTCAAAGATTTGATGATATCATTCAAAAACTAAATGTTATCTTTTCAATCAGTATCCTAACTCCTGCCCTTTCCGTTCCATCGGGATACCCTCCTTCATCCACTTAGGCATAGGGGCACCCTTTAAGTAATGGTCAAAGAACTGTTGCAAGCGTATGGTGATATCCTTTCTGTTCTTCCGTTGCCTGATGTTGTGCGACTCTCCATTATATTGCAGCATCCAGACAGGTTTTTGGAGTCTTCTGAGCGCCATGAACATCTCTATGCCCTGATACCATGGCACAGCACCATCAGCATCATTGTGCATTATCAGCAACGGGGTATTGACTCGGTTAGCGTGAAAGACCGGTGAATTCTGAATATAGAGTTCCGGAGCTTCCCAGAGGTTTCTGCCTATTCTGCTCTGCCCCACTTCATACTGCGCCTGCCGGGAGTCGCCCGATTCCCAACGGATGCCGCCGAAGGCCGAAGTCATATTTGACACCGGGGCTCCCGAACCGGCACATGCAAACATATCAGTACGTGTCACAAGATAGGCTGTCTGGTATCCTCCCCAGCTTTGTCCGTCTATTCCGATTCGGTCCTTATCAATCCATGGATAACGCCGGCACATCTCTTCCGCGCCTGAACAAACATAATTGTAGCAGCTTTCCCCGGGGATGCCTGCAGTGTAATGAATGTCGGGAACAAACACCACATACCCCCGGCTCACGTAGAAAGGATAATTCACCCAGCTCCAGGAAGGCTCCATAGTGTAGTGACGATAAAGGTTCTCCGATCCTGTTTCATAGAAAACACATAACATCGGATATTTTTTATCGGGGTCAATGTCATCGGGAACATAAAGCACTCCTTCCGACTCCTTGCCATCGTATGCTGTCCATTTTACAAGCCGTGCCGTGCCCCACCGGTAGTCTTTCATCTGAGGGTTAGCGTCACTCAGCCTACGTGCATTCAGGAATTTGTTGCCGTCGCTGAGCCAGATATCGGGAGAGGTTGAGAAATTGGCCCTTTGCCAGCTATAAACCGGTACCTCCTTAGCTTTCTGAACCTGCGTGTAGGCATATGCATTCAGCATGTCAAGCATTGGTTGCGAACCTTTCGGATCATATTTCAAAAGGGCGAGGCCATTATATTTATCGGAATAATCAAATGCGTCGAGGAGCATCTCCTTTCCGGGAGTGACGTAACGTGTCTCCTTGTCAGTGGCATGATATCGGAACCTTATATTCCTCTTTCTTCCCTCTCCACGGGTGATGCACACCGGCTCCCGGTTGCCATCTGGGTCAAGAGCCCAGATATCATATTTATCATATACAAGCAGCTCTTTGTCATCCTCGCTCCAGAAGGGTTCCCCGAATGGTTCGGCGGGTGAAGGCCGGTCGTTGGAATCATCCCACAAATCCGCCTTCAACTTCTCCGAAGCATTCACCACCTTTCCGGTTGCAAGGTTAACTGTGTAATAATTCTTATCCATGAACCATACCGCATACTTATCCGCAGGAGAAAGGAGGCCATCTTCAAGGCGACATTTACCTATTTCCTTCAACGACCCGTCGCGAAGGTTCTTCACCTTCATCTCGACATTGGCATAGTAGTTCCATTGCTGGGATATAATCTCCTTTTCAGGATCGAGGATAAGCACGTAATCACCATCCCATCTGTCGGGAACCCTGACCTCGGCGTATGGATTGTCGGTCACCAGAGTGGTTCGACCGGTGGCAAGGTCAATCACAACAGGGAAATTATGTGCTATCCTCTCCTCAAGACGATGTTTCTCCTGAGGAGGGGTATGAGGAGCATCCCAACGCCATATATCGAGTTCGGCGGTTTCAAAATCATATTTAGTGGTATCATCCGGGGCTATCACCGGCGCGACACCTCCGATGAGACGTTTGCCATTGTGTGAAAACACCGGACGGGTATGCTGATTAGGCAGAAGCGTCCTCCCCTTTCCATCTTCGAATTGAAGCGCAAATTCCACGGGGGTCTTCATCGGGTTTTCGAGATCGGCACAATATACCGCAGCTCTCTTGGTTCCGGTTTTAACAGTATCGGCTGAGGCAGTGTAGGCGAGCATCCGTCCCGTTTCATCGAAAACAGGAGTGGAATAGAAGGCTTTGTCACGGTCAAAAAGCACAAAAGAGGTGTCGGGAAGAAACATAACCCCTATACCATCTGTCGATACCGAATCCGCTTCCTGTTTCTTAATACTCAGGGCCAGACGCTTACCGTCTTTACTGAAATCATAGCCGCTAACCCATTTCATCACCTTTTCACCCTTTCCCGATAGATTGCGGATCACCAAAGGCTGTCCCGACTTTTTATCGGAAAGGGCTTTGGGTGCAATATAGGCTGTGTCGCAACTTGTATATGCCACCCATTCGCCTCCGTTTTCTCCAAGACTGAATGAATTGACTCTCGGAATGCGTTCAACACTCAGATCGGTGAGGTTGACAATTGCAAGAGAATCCTGCGGCAGGTCGAAATCTTTCAATCCCTTTTTCTTGGCCTCCCGAGTTTGGGAATAGAGTGGCTTAATCAGGGCCACGCCCCATTTGCCGTCGCTTGTGAACGCCGGTTTATAGCCTCTCTCTATCCTGACCGTCCCTCCTCCTTTGGTGGCGTAAAAAGTCAGTATTCCGTCTCCTTCCTGGGGATTGACAGAATAGGCGCCCCACTTTCCATCTTTTGAAAAAGGATGGTTCACCACTGCTTTCCAATCATCAAAGCAACTATGGTCGAGAACTTTCTTCTCCGCGACTGCACCCGAAGCCCAAACCGTCATTGCAAGGGCATATAGAAGTTGTTTCTTATTCACTGCTTCCGTAAATTTTTTATGACCGATTACCAAGACTGATCATATAGGTCAGCTTTTCTTGAGAATATGCCCCATCCGCTCTTTCTTGGTGTGCATATATCTCGCATTATATTCATTCGGCTCCACTTCAAGAGGGACGTTTTCAGTTATCTCTATCCCATACCCTTCCAGACCGATCCGCTTCACGGGATTGTTGCTCATGAGACGCATCTTCTGTATGCCGAGAGAATGCAGTATGTTAGCCCCCACTCCATAGTCACGTTCATCTGCCTTATGGCCGAGGTGAAGGTTTGCATCGACAGTGTCATAGCCATTCTCCTGAAGCTTGTAAGCGCGAATCTTATCCATAAGGCCTATGCCGCGACCTTCCTGATTAAGATAAATTATGGCACCGCGACCCTCCTTCTCAATAGTCTGCATTGCGAGATGAAGCTGTTCGCCACATTCGCATCTCATGGAGCCGAAAATATCTCCTGTCATACAAGAGGAATGCACACGCACAAGTACCGGTTCGCCATTTGCCACATCCCCTTTGATAAGGGCTATATGCTCAAGGCCATTGTCTTTCTGACGGAAAGGGATCAAGCGGAAATGGCCGTAGGCAGTGGGAAGATCCACTTCCTCGCCACGCTCCACAAGGTTGTCGTTCTTTAACCTGTATTCTATAAGATCGCGAATACTGATGAGCTTCAGTCCCCATTCATCGGCGCGGCGTCGCAGTTCGGGAAGGCGCGCCATGCTGCCGTCATCGCTCATAATCTCCATAAGGGCGGCTGTAGGCTGAAGGCCTGCCAGACGGGCCATATCCACTCCGGCCTCTGTGTGGCCCGCCCTTTGAAGCACTCCCCTATCCTGGGCATAAAGCGGATTTATGTGACCCGGACGCCCAAAGGTGGCGGGGGTGGAAGCGGGATCGGCCAATGCCCGGATGGTTGCGGCCCGGTCTTCGATTGAAACTCCGGTGGAACACCCCTCAAGTTTATCAACCGTCACTGTGAACGGTGTGCCAAGCACAGAGGTGTTATCGCTTACCTGCGGTTCGAGTTCAAGTTCTTTGCAACGTTCCATCGTGATCGGCACACAAAGCACACCACGGGCATTTTTCAACATGAAATTGACATCCTCCGGTGTGATTTTCTCTGCCGCGATAATGAGGTCTCCTTCATTTTCACGATCCTCATCATCAACCACTATCACAAATTTACCATTACGGAAGTCTTCCAATGCTTCCTCTATACTGTCTAACTTTATCATTGGTAGTTAATTTTTTCTTTTTATAATAATCAGTAGTTGCCGGCAGAAGCCTCAGCTTCCTCCTTCTCCCCTTCTTCAACCCTAAAAATCGAGAAGTTCACGCTTCCATATACAAGGTGTCTTGTAAATCCGGGCAATCGGCTGAAGTCGTGACTCTTGTTATGCTCCACCACCACTAATGTGCCCGGTTTGCAGACCTTTGATTTCAAAATCAGTCCGACAATCTCGCCAAACCGAGGATGATCGTATGGGGGATCGGCAAAAACAATGTCAAAACCCTCGCGGGCACGTTCAAGGAAACGGAAAACATCTCCTTTCACAAGCTTCAAGGCAGTGTCGCCTAATTTCTCTTTAACCGAACGGATAAATCCGGCCTGCACCTGCGCCTGTTCCACCGCAACCACTTCCAAACATCCCCGGCTGACAAATTCCCAACTGACTGCCCCGGTTCCCGCAAAAAGGTCGAGCACACGTTTCCCCTCAAGGTCTTCCATGTTCTCGATGATGTTGAAGATATTTTCCCTTGCGAAGTCGGTTGTGGGACGTGCTGTTATATTTTTTGGAACATCGAAACGACGTTTTCCATATTTTCCTCTTATGATCCTCATCTTTCTCCTTTGTAAATTAAATGCAATCGCGGATTCACCCTCTATCTCCTTGCTATCACCAATCCGACGGCCAATGGAAGTTCAGACTTTGATACAGAAGAAGGGAGCATGGTGAGCATCACATATTGCAGGTGTTCGCGCAGTATTCCCATAAGGTCAGAACGGACATCCCTTTTCCCCGACAGCATCACCTGAGTGTTGGATGGGTCAAGCTTCCATATATCACACATATTAAAAACCTGATAAGCCATATCCATCTTGTCTCTCCAGCCGTGTGTTGTGGAAAGGAGGAGTTTACGGCCGTCGAATGCGTAATAGTCAGCCTCCCCTTCACGAATATCGACATACAGTCGCGGCATATCCGCAACCTGATCAGCGAATCTTCTCACAGCCAATGTTTGCTGGCACCATGTGCGTGCGCCGGGTAAGGTGCGTCGTATGAAAGCGCGTAAACCGGGGACAAGTGTGTAGAGGCAAACCTTGTCGGGGAGTTCATCAGCGAAAATATCCTCTTCCTCAGCTTTATAAACTACGTTGAAAAGGTCAGTTTCATCTCGATAATCAGCCTCCTCTCCGGCATCCTCCCTTAAATCGAGTTTTTCGAGGGGAATCCACAATGCTTTCTCAGTGTTTATGATAATTTCAGTTGAAAAATCATCGAGCAACTGAGGATGATCATAGACCACCGTCTCGATTCGCCTTAAAAGACTCTCGTCATCACGTGCCCAGCAATCTGAAAAAAGGTTTATCAGGGGTTCCATCGGGTCTTCCTCATTTTTCAGGAAGGCCGACATCCCGGTCCGGCTTATATGAATTATAAGTCGCCAATCCGCAGTGTCATCTATCCTCACTGCCCTATATGTTGATGTATCCTCCAAATTATGTCTGTTTGTTTTAATCTACAAATATACGCTTTTTTTCTAATTCTTTTGCCACACCGCTATATATTTTTAGAAGCCGGCTTGCATATTTTGGGAATGAACTTGAAAATCACCGCAAGGGCTCCGCCCCGGATGAACAGATAGGACTCAAAACTGAGCCATAGAAGATTGTTATCAATCGGCAGGTTCACGCAGAAGAGGAGTATGAAAAAGAGGATCGACCCGGCAAGCGTGACGGCCATCATTGCCTTAGTTCGTGTAAGCCCGACAAAAATGCCGTCGTATATGAATGCGGCTACAGTGATTGGAGGTAAAAGCACTATCCACATTTTATATTTCATTGCCTCATTAATCACTGCTAATGAATCGGTCAGTAACCCCACGATCCCCCTTGCTCCCAATGAATAGATAAGAAAGAAAATTAGGGCCATTCCACTGCCCCATAGCGACAGACGCTTAAGTAGAGTCTTCACCATGCCATTCTCGCCGGCACCGGAATATTTTCCTGCAAGTGCTTCTCCGCTGAAAGCGAACCCATCCATAAAATAGGAAAAAAACATAAAGAATTGCATTATGACAGCATTAGCGGCCAATGTGATCTCTCCTAACCTTGCTCCCACGGAGGTTACGGTGAGTGTAACGGCCATGATACAGGCTGAACGGATAAAGAGTGCGCCATTCACTGAAAAGAGCTCGCTCCATTTTATGGCAGATTCAGGTGACGTTTTCTTCCTTATGGCAGATTTAGTTGATGCATCATCCCTTGAAAGGCTTATCGCGGCATCTGAAGATTTTTTCTGTAAAGCCACGTATCGTTTGCGCGCCCAGATGAGGGCGGCAATTGCTCCAATCCAGTTGGCGCAGAGTGTTCCGTAGGCTATCCCGGGGAATCCTTTATTTAAACCGAAGGCCAACAATATGCTCGTCGCGATATTGATTACGTTTGTACCTATCGCTATGGTCATGGGCACCACGGTGGTCTGCAAGCCTATGAACCATCCGCTGACTGCCATCACGGCAAGCTGGGCAGGCACACCCCATACCCCTATACGGAAATACAATGAAGCCAATTCCGAAACATTGCTGTCGGGTGCGGTGAAGTATAGAAAGAGATTCAGCAACGGCTCGCGAAAAATGATAACCAATATGGAAATGGCTGCGGCAATTATTAGCGATTTACGAAGCACCTCCATACACTCTTCATTCCTCTTTCGCCCAAGGCTCCTTGCAGTGAGTCCGGTTGTGCCCATTCTCAGGAAACCTGATAACCAGAAAAAGACATTAAGCATCATGGCTCCAATCGCAATTGCTCCAAGATATGAAGCAGAGCCAAGGTGTCCGGCAATGGCTGTGTCGCAAAGTCCTAAAAGCGGCACCGTGATATTGTTAAGTATCGCCGGTGCCGCAAGCTTTAATATCTGTCGGTTTAAACTCTCTTTCTCCAAATCCTTTATATATCCTTTGAATTAAAGTATTTATCTTGTGAATTTAAAGCCTCACTTAATTTACTTTTTAATTCATCTCTCCGGAAATGGAATGTTCCATCGCCACTTTCACTTCATCGGCCCCTAAGCCTTGACCGAAAAGGAACATAAGTTTGGTGATTGCGGCCTCCGAAGTGAGATCGTGTCCTGAAATGACTCCGGCCTGATCTAATCCGAAACCGGCCTCATAACGTGTGGGCAACACACTTCCATTCTCACATTGCGACACATTCACGATCACGATACCCTTATCAACTGCCTCCTTCAGTGCCTTGCGGAACCAGGGAGCAGTAGGACCGTTACCCGAACCGAATGTTTTCATCACGAGACCCTTCAGGCCCGGAGCTGAAAGCAGGTGTCTCACTATATTCTCATTGATGCCGGGGAAGAGATCGAGGTAGGCTACGTTAGTGTCCATTCCATAGTTCACCCGGAATGGCTTGTCATTATTGGCGCGCCACATCACCTCCCTGCGATATGATATTCCCAATCCCACTTTTGCCAAGCGCGGATAATTGCTGCTCTTGAACGCGTTGAAATTGTCAGAAGAATGCTTGGTGGAACGGTTTCCACGCCACAGATAGTCTTCAAAGAGGATTGCAACCTCCTGCACCATCGGCTCATCATTCTCATCCTTGGCGGCCGCAACCTGAAGAGCGGTGATAAGGTTCTCCTCACCATCTGTCCTCACTTCGCCAATCGGCAACTGACTTCCGGTGATGACAACCGGCTTGCGTATATTCTCAAACATAAAACTGAGAGCAGATGCCGTGTAAGCCATGGTATCAGTTCCATGAAGCACAACAAAACCGTCAAATTTATCATAGTTCTCCTCAACCACACGCGCTATCTGTTCCCAATGAGTTGGATTCATGGCCGAGGAATCAATGGGATGTTCAAACTGATAGCTGTCAATGTCGTAATCGAGACGCTTGATACGTGGCACATTCTCAAGAAGGTGGTTGAAATCAAAAGGCTCAAGAGCTCCCGTCTCGGCATTTTCCTTCATGCCGATAGTGCCGCCGGTATAAATCATCAGAATGCGAGGCTTGCGAGATCCTAATTTGTTCGTGTTCATGGTTATGGCGTGTTTCAATGCACAAATATAGATATTAATATGGAATATTCCAAAATAAATTTGCAATAATCCAAAAAATATTTTTTAACAAAAAAAGCCTACATAATCCTTTAATTATTTGATATAAATCAAAAGGATGCTCCCATCAGGGGGCATCCTTTCAAATTTATTGTTTACCCGATAAACTGCAATCAAAAATCTATTGTTACAGCTGATTTCCGGGAAATGTATTTTACTGCAAAATTATGATATATATAACCTTAAAATTGCAATAATTTTATTTTACAAGAACTTTAGAAGCCTTGCCATTCTTAACAACGATGTAGAGACCGTTCTCAGGATTAGCCACCTTCACACCCTGGAGAGTGTAATAAGCGGCTACGCCTTCATTTGATTCGATTTCATCAACAACTGAAGCTGTATCACCTGTAACGGTTAGATCCTTTACTTCCCAAGTACAGGCATTTTCAGTTGTTGACTTATAATTGAACCCTATTTGGATTTTCTTTCCAATAAAATCATTCAACATAGCAGAGCTGTCAACAAAATTCCAGCTATTTCCTGCAGGCTGAGGCGCAACCTCTATAGTCTGCCATTCTCCATTCTCTACACGAACTGCAGTTACGATCTGATCAAAATTATCATTGAGATAATTTGCAGTCTGAGCGAATTTAAGTTCTGCAGTTTTAGCACCTGTAAGATCAATAACAGGAGAAATAGCCCATACATCGCTTTCATAAGCAACCTGCTTTACAAAAGCAGTAGCCTTCAACTGATTATACTTGCTATCCCAGTTCCATACGTAAGTAAGACCCTCGGGTACTGTACCTTCATCAAGTGTCCAGTCATCAGCGTTAGATGAAAGACCGGAGTAGAATCCATCAGATACAACCGGAGGTTCAGGATCAACGGGAGTATCACCGCCTCCTATTGCAGAAACCGTTGTAGAAGTGCCCGTACCCTCTGTATCAACAGTGAGGGTTAAAGTATATATGGCTCCATTGTTGTCAACCTTAAATGACAAAGGAATATTATTGCCATCACATGCAACACCATACGTTGTCCCACTTACAGCAATCCCTGAAATCTCGCTAATTACATTGTTTTTAGCAGAGAACTCAATTTTTTTGATAGCACCCTCTGAAGTTGAAATTGTCATACCGGCATCACTGTTCTTGTATGCACGAAGACCGTCTGACCATAGTCTCCATCCATTCTTATCCTCGATTTTAGTCAGTGTGATTTCAGTACCGTCATTCACGGTTAACTTAGTGCCATTGTCAATATAAGCTCCAGCATTATCTGTTTGACGAGTCAAACCATAATCATTGGCTTTGAAATCATACGTAACAGTTTTAATCTCTGCATTCATAGCAAAAGCAGAGAACAGCACTGCTGTGGAAAGTAAAAATTTCTTCATAAAAATTTGATTTTAAGTATTTGTATTAGATTCTATTTGTGATTGCGTGAAATATATTCGCAAAATTAATAATTCTTTAGATATTAAAATAATTTATAAGGAATTTTTTTTTAAAAAATGCTTCTCTCGCCAACAATGCCTATATCGCCTATCACGCCAACAATGCCTATATCGCCTATCACGCCTACAACGCCTATATCATCTACCGGGCCCAAAACAAAAAAAGAGGCCGGCTCTTACGAGTCGGCCTCCTAAGGCGGCGATTACCTACTCTCCCGCTTTCGCAGTACCATC
>CAMWIH010000009.1 GCA_947174305.1 uncultured Porphyromonadaceae bacterium
TCGGTATCCTCGCATCGCTCCAGGCAGTGCTCACGCTTTCCGGTATCGCCGGTATAGTGCTCGCCCTCGGTATGGCAGTGGATGCCAACGTTCTTATCTTCGAGCGTACCAAAGAGGAGCTCAAGACAGGGAAGAAACTTCGTCAGGCTATTTCAGAGGGTTACAGCAACGCATTCTCCGCGATCTTCGACTCTAACCTCACCTCTGTGATTACCGGCGTAATTCTCCTTATCTTCGGTTCGGGCCCGATCAAGGGTTTTGCTACAACCCTCATCATCGGTCTTGTATGCTCATTCTTCACAGCCGTGTTCCTCACCCGCATCGCCTTCGACCTTATCACCAAGAACGGACGTTGCGCAAACATGACATTCACCACAGCGCTCAGCCGCAACTTCCTCACCAATCCGAAAGTCAATTTCCTCGGCCAGTGGAAGGGTGCCGCCGCAGTTTGGGTATTCCTAATCGTGATCGGCATTGCATCGCTCGCAATCCGCGGCATGAACCAGGGTATCGACTTCTCAGGTGGTCGCAACTATGTGGTGCAGTTCGAGAAGGATGTTGACCGTCAGGCAGTGCAGGATAACCTTACAAAGCTTCTGCAGGAAACAGCAAACGATCCTACTGTTTCGGTGGCTGTAATCAACATCGACAATCCTTCCAAGCTCCGTATCTCCACCAACTACAAGATTGCCGATGAGAGCGAGAATGTAGAGAATGAGATTGCCGACCTCCTTTACAAAGGTCTCAAGAATGAGTTGACAGTGAATGGCAAGACAATGGATGAGAATGCGTTCGCAGTGGCCGATGAGGCACACGGTATCATCTCTATCCAGAAGGTTGGTCCTTCTGTGGCAGATGACATGAAACGCGACGCCATCTGGGCCGTGAGCATCGCACTTGTCTGCATGTTCCTCTACATCCTTCTCCGTTTCCGCAACATCGCATTCTCTGTGGGTGCCCTCTGTGCGGTAATGCTGACTGCATTCCTCATCATCGGCTTCTACTCCGTATGCTGGGGCTTCCTGCCCTTCTCAATGGAGATTGACCAGTCGTTCATAGCAGCCGTGCTGACCATCATCGGTTATCAGATCAACGATACTGTGGTTGTATTCGACCGAATCCGTGAGATGATGAAGGATTATCCGAAGGAAGACAGATTCAAGACCTTCAACAAGTCCTTGAACCAGACATTGAGCCGTACGGTGATGACATCGTTCTCCACACTGCTCGTGCTCCTCTGCATCTTCTTCCTCGGTGGCGACACAATCCGTTCGTTCACATTCGCAATGATCTTCGGTGTGGTTGTAGGTACATTCTGTTCTCTCTATTGTGCGGCTCCGGTTGCATACAGCATCATGCGTCGCAAGATCGACAAGCAGATTGCCGATAACGATGGCAAACCCAGACTTCAGGGTAACCGCCGATTCAATTAATCAGGATTTGAAACAATCTTAATAATAAGGGTCGCGTTTGGAAAAGACGCGACCCTTATGCCTTATAAATCCTTATAACTGATGTTTAAATCAAGACTCATGAAGAAATATTTACTTTTAACAGTAGCGCTCCTCGGAATGTGCGGATCAGCAGTGGCAGACAACAACGGCAATAATGACTCGATCCCGGTGCGTATTTATGACGGAGTGGTCTTTTACGACGGTTACCGTATGAAAGACAACCCGGACAGCCTTCTCAACGACGGCACGTTACGTCATTCCTGTTCCCTTTATTCAAGAAGACTTACTGATGAGCAGCTCGATGCTCTCGGTGAGAAGCTTGACCTGAATGTATATGTGGAGGCATGTTGCGATAACTATGACCGTATCGGAAACATTAACATAGCTTTCGTTGAGAAAGGGGCTGAAAACTATGTTCCTGAAGAGACTCAAAGGATTGAGATAGGACGCTTCATCACTCCCTTTATGAATAAGAACAAGGAGCCGAAAGTGGTGCCTTATAGCTATCAGATTAACTATCTGAGCGGACTGCTTCGCGACAAAGACCTGCGTGCTAAGCATGACCTGTGGCTTGAATTTGAGCTTTTCGGAGTGCCATACGCCGCAAATACGCAGATAAAAGGATGCGCTGACAGGAACGATGTATTTGCCGGGACGTTAGAGTTCGTGACCAATCAGCCGGCAGGAGCCACTCAAGGGAATGTGCTTGTGCCTATAGTGATGAAGAAGCCTGAGTATATAGGCTCCAACCTCAATAACTATAAGGAGGAGGCAACTGATACTATAGGCAAGACCGTGAAGACATACACTTTCAGCGTACCTGAGAATGTTGCGGATGCCCAACTGGTGCTTATCACTTCAAACCACGGAGCAAATCAGGGTGGGGAAGAATACAACCGTCGCAAACATTTTGTATATGTTGACGGAGAGTTGGTGCTGACTTATACTCCCGGTCGCACAAGCTGTGAACCATTCAGGAAATATAACACTCAGGCCAATGGTATTTACGGCTACTATAAGATGAGCGATGCGGAATGGCAGTCGTTCAGCAATTGGTGTCCGGGCGATGTGATAGATAATCGCATCATCAGTCTTGGAGCATACGAGGCCGGAGAACATGATGTCATGATTGCTGTGCCTGATGCGAAATTCGTGGGGAAACAGGGAGATATACCTGTCTCACTCTATTTCCACGGGCTCAAGGAGGGTAAGTTTGAGTCGGGCGTGAAGGATGTAGTGATGGATTCAGCTCCGGTTTCGATTGAAAAGAGAGGAGGATATCTGATGATAGGTGCGGAAAAAGATGTGGTGTCGGTAGAGGTTTATACAATTGATGCCGACATGGTGCATCACCAGTGGAACAGGAATCCGATTGACGTTTCATCACTTTCAGGCGTTCACGTGGTATGCGTGGAATTTACCGACGGCAGTATGGTGAGCAAGAAGGTAATGCTTTAAGAATAATTGGTAACTAATTTGTAATATAACTAAAAAAGAATACAAGACTAAAAGGGATTAGGCCGGAGGGGTTTCTCTTCCGGCCTGATTTTTAAGAAGCTTTGCGTATTCTGAGGGAAGCATGCCCATATTTATGCGGAAAGCCTTTGTAAAAGTGGTTCGCGTATTGAAACCGACACTTTCGCTAATGGCATCAATAGTCAAATTGCCAAACTTTTCAGTGTTGCCCATGCGCCGGCATGCCTCCTGCACCCTCAGCTTGTTCAGAAGATTTCCGAAGGTCATTCCGTAATGCTCGTTGATAGCACGTGATATATAGCTTGTGTTGGAGCCGACAATGGCAGTAAGCCTCTGGAGAGAGAAGTTTTTATCGCAAACTTCATCAATATCTGAAAGAGCCTCCTCAATTTTTATTATGAGACTTTGGCGTGTTTCATCAGTCATTGAACTGTCACGATATTTCTCAGGTTTCTTTTCTTCAGTGGAAATACCTTTCTCAATGTCAGCCATCTTTGCACCGGCAGAAGCAACGGCAGTCTTGTCGGCTAAAATGGATTGTGTCTGGTTAAAGATAACCTTATTCTTAAGCTGTAACTGCCGATTCTTACGGTAAATGATCCACACCACGCCGGAGAGGATGATAAGCAAGATGAATACACAGGCAAGTATGACGTAGGTGGTTTTCTTTTCCGCATCTATCTTGCGGGCATAGTCTTTCATGTGATTCAGCTCAATTCCCAGTCGCGTCGGCTCCAATTCCACAAGATCCTTGGTAAGGCTATCTTTCGCCTCGTGATACCTTATATGATAAAATGATGCGGAATCCGGCTTCTGTGCCAATTCATAGAATCTTGAGATGAGATCGTAGGCTTCCATACGCACGTCGATATCGTTGATTCCGCTGTTGGGTTCAATCATTGATTTTACAGATGCCACAGCTTTGTCGTAATCCTTTTGCTTCAAATAGACGGCCGCCAGACATAGATTTGCCATATATCTTTCGCGTGGCGCCATTTGCCCGATTGAATCGCGCATATTGGTGAAGAGATTTCTTGCATTCTCAAATTTATTGTTGGCAATTGCTTCCGTGCCATTGTAGAGAAGAAAGGTGAGCGTGTAGTCTTTTGATGATTGCAGAACGGAATCTTGGAAAAGCTTTTTCATAAAATCGTTCTGCTCCCCGTCAATATTGAATGGGAGCTGGAGCATCATCCGGTTAATATAGGCGGAACAAACCAAGTTCCAATCTTTTGCCTTCGATGCGACTTCCATGGAGCTGTCATAATAATTCCTGGCGCGGGTTGACTCCTTGCTGTTGCCGGAAGGAAAAATATAATCGTACATATTGAACAGGTTCCCCATGTTCAGGAGAACGGTTGCATATGCGGCCTGGTCGTCCGATTCGCGAAAGATTGTCTCAGCTTCCTCAAGACAACGGTAGGCGCTGAGGTAATCGCTGAAACGGGTATAGTAAAGTTGTCCCATTTCCGAAAGTGCAGATCCGACAAGAAGTCGGGTCTTTTCATTTTTAGAATCCCTGTGCGCCTCCACAAGCCATGAATAATATATCAGGGCACTGTCGAGGGATTCCGATTTCTGGAAACGGGTAGCTTTCTCAAATACTTTTTCAGGAGAATCGTTGGCAAAAGGTATGTTGAGGGAGTTGGAGCGAATGGCGGCATATCCTGAGAAAAGAGGCGGCATGGAAAAAAGGACTGCCATAAACAGGAGGCACGTCACAGGGTGAAGATATGATGTTGAGGAAATAGATTTGCGTTTCATTCCGTAAAGTTACATTAAATTTATAAATTATTGTCACTCATATAGAAAAATAGGGAGCAAATTTATAAATTTTATCTCTGTCGAGCCTTGTTTTTTTTGAAGTTGTGTATTTAATCCTATACATTTGCGAATGTTAAAACCAGTTTATCACGTATTCACGAACAATTAAAAATAAAGCTTATGAGAAATTTTACGATCTCTTCGATGCTTCTCGGTATTGCGATGACAATGTCGGTTTCGGCATTTGCAATCACAACTTCCATACCGGAAGATTACAGAGTGGAGCCCGCTCCGGGCACAACAGTAGAGGCGATTACCGAAATTACGGTAGTGAATAGAGAGGGAGACGAAATCACTAATTCTGGGAATATAATTTATATAAATGATGCGGAATATTCCACAACCCCGACTACAGACTATAACAAGGTGACATTCGTTCTTGATAAGCCTGTTACTGAAGCAGGAACCTATGAAATCTACATCCCTTCGGGACGAGTAGATGATGGATGGTTTGGAGTCGATGAGTTCATATTCACTCTTTATGTAAGCAACTCCGAGCAGGGTGGCGACAATGATCCTGTTTCGCCGGAGACAGTGATTCCCAAAGGATTCACGCTATCTCCGGTTCCGGGGTCGGATGTAGAATTTATACAAGAGTTTAAGTTAACTTACGATGACGATTATTCTGATTTATCTCTCGATAAGAAAAGTATCCTTGTCGATGGACAGGAGATGTCGGTAAACGGCTATGGAGGTTGGGGTGAACTTACGATAACTCTTATAAGTAAAATTACTGAACCGGGAGTGCATACGATTGTCTTTCCTGTTGGAACGTTTACTATTGATTCGCTGGACAAGAATGAACTATTTAGTTTCACTTTAACAGTTACCGGCACTGAAAGTCCGGAAGACCCCGGAACTGACCTTGGCGAATTGGCCGGAATTCCTGAAGACTTTAGTGTAATTCCGGCTGCAGATGCCACTATCGAAAGTTTATCAGAGATTCGTATTGAGGATGAATATTATGGATATATTCGTGTACCACAGGTAGCTGACCTCTATATAGATGGTGAGAGCGTGGAATATACTGCAGAAGTTGAGGGTGATGATGATGAGATACTGGTTATAACTCTTAATAAAGAAATCACCGCCCCCGGCCTTCATACCATCCAGCTTCCGGAGGGTTTCTTCAGATATTATATATATAAAAGTGAACCGTTTGGCTGGACAGTTACTGTTAAAGATTCCGGCACAAACACAGGAATTAATAACATCGAAGCAGAAATAGGCGAGACAGAAGTATTTACTATTGAAGGACTGCGAGTAACTGAGATGAAAAGAGGGAATATCTACATTGTCCGCAGTGGAGATAAGATTTTCAAGACAATAGGAAAGTAAAAGCAACCAAATTAATCTTATATGAACCAGAAATATAGAAGTTTGCTGGGCTATGGTGCCGCAATTACAGTGATATGTGCCGGATTCATAGGTATCAGTGCGATGCCCCTGATCCCTGAATTCAGTAAAAGAGATAAGGGTGCGAGTGAGAGTAAATTGCACAGTTTCAAGTCTGCCCACAGGACTAAGGCAGAGTCGAAAAGAAAGGTGGAAATCCATAGAAGCGCCGCAGCTTCTACAGCGTCCCGGAATTTCCAATGTGTGCTGAGTTATTCAGATACCTGGGATGAGCTTGAAGATGCAACAGGAGTATATACCTTTTCCACCTCCTTGCCAATCACTTTTAAAGAGAAGTTTGTAAGCGAGGATTACACCCCATCGGGAGGTGCGTTCTTCACTGACAAATATTACTTTCTTACTGCTGTTTCAGAAGATTGGTTTACAGGAGAGGTTGCTGTATATACCTATAAGTATTTCCGCGAGGGCTGGGAAGAGCTGAACTATGCTGTGCAGAGCATATATGATCTCTACAATGCCATCTGCTATGATCCCATAGACAATCTTGCTTACGGTTACTTTTATAGTGATAATGGCGGCGACTGGGGATATATGAATGTAGATAATTTCAGTGTTACCCATATAGCACCTTTGGATGTACAATTGGTTTCTGTTGCAATAAACGAGCATGGAAAGGCCTACGGTGTGGGCGTGGATGGTAATTTCTACGCCATAGACAAGAGAAGCGGTGGCATGACAAAAGTGGGCGCCACGGGCTTGACCCCTTATTATATGCAGAGCGCGGCATTCGATGATGAAGGTAATCTCTATTGGGCAGCCTCGGAAGCATACTCTTCAGGCCTATATACAATTGACGTGACCACGGGAAAAGCTACTGAAATCGGAAACTTCAATGGCAATGAGGAGGTTTGTGCTCTTTATGCTTTGAATGCTGAAGTTAACAGAGGTGCTCCTTCCCCGGCTGTAACTCTAAAGACTGACGTATCGGGCAGCGAATTGACTTTCCCTTTCTCATTTAAGATTCCTTCTACTACTGCAGGGGGAAGCAATTTGACAGGGGAAATTGATTACGAGGTAAAAATCGATGGTGTGAGTGTTAAGAAAGGGAAAGGAACAGCTGGAACGGAGGAGACGCTCTCTCTGACGGTAGAAAATCCGGGTTATCATCTTTTCAAGGTTATCTTGGCAAATGCTGAAGGAAGTTCAGAACCTACGACTTTACGAAGCTGGATTGGAGTGGATGAACCTAAGAGTGTACGCAACGCAACCGCACAGAAGATCTCGGATAATTCTATAAAGATAACATGGGAGACACCTGATGGAGGAGTGAACGGCGGTTTCTTTAATGCGGATATGATTACCTACAACGTTACGCGCCTTCCGGAAGGAAAGATTGTGGCAAAGAATATCAAAACCACCGACTTCACAGATGTGATAGATCTAGCAGAGGGTCAAAGTCTGATCCGCTATCTCATCACGCCCACCGTGGAAGGCCTTGAGGGAAAGAATGCAGAGACCAATGGTATTGTAATTGGACAGCCATATCAAACACCGGTCGATTTCACATTCGATACGGAAGAGGATTATAATATCTTCACAGTGATTGACAATAACGAGACAGTGACTCTTGATTCAGGGCTATGGCAGTTTACTCCTTCAGGAGAGGCGGCCGGTTATGTCGGAGGAACAAAAGATGGAGACGATTGGCTCATCACACCTTCTGTATATCTTAAGGCCCGCACCAATTATATCTTCTCGCATGATGTGCTTTGCTATGCCGATACTTGGCCTGAAGAATATTCCGTCTATCTCGGGACATCGCCAGACATCGCCGGGATGACGCAAGAAATCCTGCCGAACACAACAATCTGGTGGGATGAATACCGAACTAAAACCGTTACAGTGTCCGTGCCGGAAGATGGGGTCTATTATTTCGGTTTCCATGCCACATCTGAAGCCGGGAGTGCCTTCTTCCTTCTGGATAACATTTCCATCCATGAATCAAACAGTCTTGATGCCCCGGCTGCTGTAACCGGTCTTAAGGTTGAGGCTGGTGCACAGGGAGCTAAGGAAGCAACTGTCTCGTTCACGACTCCGGAAAATAAAGTTGACGGCAAGAAGCTTGAAGGTAAAATGACAGTCAGCTTATGCCGTGATGGGGTAATAGTTACAAGCTTTGCCGATGTTGCTCCAGGCGAATCAATGACATATACAGATAATGCGGCCGCTGATAAGGCAATGAATACTTATGAGGTGTTCTGTTCCAACGCTTATGGTGCGGGACCAACAGAATCTGCTGAAGTTTGGGTAGGTCTTGATGCTCCCTCTGCTCCCGTCGATGCCAAGGTTAGTCTCAATGCCGACGGAAATCCTGTGATCAGCTGGTCAAAACCGGAGGGACGCGGAGTTCATGGTGGATATGTCGATAATTCCGACTTGAATTATACTGTGGCTATGTTGAGGAACGGTGCGCTTGTGCCTGTGGTTGAGAAAACTGATGCCTTCACATGCACCGACACAAATACTGTGCTGGAGAACACGGGCGACCAGGTAATGAATCAATATTACATTGTGCCTGCTTCCAACCGGACGGGAGAATATGGCAATAATACTACGGCACTCTATATCTCCGGAAAACCTTATCCCCTTCCTTTCAAGGAATCGTTTGCAAACAGGAAGCCGACTAATTTCTGGGCCCTTACCGGCACTGACGGAGAGGGTTGGGAAATAGGTGACGATTTCAGCATCGGTTCGCAGGATGATGATGATGGTGTGCTTACATATCTGCCGGCTGTTCCGGAAGTGACGGCAACCGCAATGTCGGGAAAGATAAGCCTTTCGGGAGCAAAAAATCCTCAGCTCACATTCTATCTCAGAAAGATGAGTATTGCCGACAACGGTTTCTATGACACGGATCCTTCCAAGGATGTTCTAAATATAAAGGTTGGTGTGGATGGTTTCAATCTGGAAACAATCAGCTCAATCCGGCTTGAAGATATAAAGAAAGTTGGAGATTATCTTTATCAGGCGGTTTCGCTTAAGGATATCGATGCGAAAGAATTTGTGGTGATAGCATTTGAATATGAAGCCGTGAGCACACGCACGCCCATAATGATCGACAACATTGCCGTTAAGGATGTCTGCGACTATAATGCAGTGGCCGGAGAGGTGACTGCTCCTGAAGCTGTGGAAGTGTTTGATGACCTGATTGTAAATGTGAATGTCATTAACGGCGGAAACAACCCGTTGAGCAATATTAAAGTCCGTCTTATGAGAGGGGAGAAAGAGGAGGCTGAATCCACTGTTGAGAGTCTTGATCCCGATCAGACGGTGGTGGTGAAGCTTGAAGCGGAGGCAACTCCTGAATGGGGTGAGGAAGCAGAGTTCACGGTGACGGTGGATGCAGAGAACGATGAAGTGGAAGGTGACAATACATCCGATTCTTTCAAAGTGAAGGTTGCCTACCATCGCCGCCCGGCAGTCTCAGATCTTGAGGGCGTGGTGAAGGATGATGAATTGAAACTGTTGTGGAGTGAACCTGCCGGCTTGACCGCTCTTGAAACCAGAGTGACCGAAACATTTGATTCGTATAATCACAGTGACCTTTCATTCGGAGAATGGAAGAGCGAGGATAAGTCTTTCTGGGGATTTGAAGGTGTGAAGACAATTACCGTTGACGGTGTCAAGATCGAGATTCCGAACTCTGACGATGCGCAAGCATTTATGGTGTTTGATCCGGCATTCGCGGGAATAGACCTGGATGATAACCCTGAATGGGAACCGATATCGGGCGATAAACTCATCGTTTCATTCGGGGATGCCGCCAATGACGATATGGAGGCTAACAATGACTGGCTGATCTCTCCCGAACTTTCCGGAAAAGAACAGACCATCACATTCTGGGCACGCACGGCTGCCAAGAAAGGTAAACCGGATGATATACGCATCCTGACTGCAACCGAGATTGAGTATAACAACAGCGGAACAGTTAAATCTTCCTGCTTCGAGACGCTTGAAGGGGGCGACATAACACTGACACGCGAATGGGTGAAATATGAATTCACACTTCCTGCAGGAACAAAATATTTTGCAATCCGTAATATTTCGGAAGATGGTTTCGCCGTATTGATTGACGACATAACCTATGAGCCATATCTTGAGAAGGCTAATGCCGTGCTTGAGGGTTACAATGTTTATCGCGATTCAAGTCTCCTGACTCCGGCTCCTACATCGGTGACTTCATTCACTGTTTCGCCGGTTGTGGATGGAGACTACACGGTGAAAGCTGTATATGATGAGGGTGAATCGGAAGCTTCGAATGTTGTCACCATCACCGGTAGCGGAATTAATGAAATATCAAATCATCTGGACAGTGATACCCTGTATGACCTGAATGGTTATAAAGTGAAACAGACAGAGAAAGGGAGAATTTATGTTCGTAGGAACAAGAAGGTGATGACCCACTGATAGTATTAGTTTCATAAATTGGTTAGCCCGGGAGAGCGATTCTTCCGGGCTTTTTGTATCATTATTTCATTTTTAACATTTCGGCTTTAAACAATTGCGGGGTGGGTGCGGTTGTGTTAATATATAACATTTGATACTATGAACGCATCCTTCCTTAAATCAGCCGTTTTATCTGTCGCTCTCCTCGGCGGAGCAACTTTTATGAATGCCTCCGTCAACACGTCCCTTTCCGAAATGACGGCGGCTGAAATCATTTCCATTTTGCCCGAAACTACTGTCGCCTCGGCTCAGACCCTAAACCGTGATTCAAATAGTGAAGCAATGCAGGTTTCAGGTCGCGACCTCATCACGAAGGCTTACGGCATGATTCCGGCCGTGAACAGCCGCCAGTCCACAATCGAGCTTTCTGAGGAGATGATGAACGTTACTCCCACGGCTGAGGATAACAATCTTTGGCTTGACAGCACCGATGGCTATGCAATCAATTATAATGGAATGACCCCAGATGTTTCAGCCCTGGTGCGTCTTGAAAACGACTCGATAAGTGATTACGGTTTCTTTTTCCTCTTCCCTTATTCGGAGGTTGATAAGAAATATGCCACAGCCGATCAGGTAGATTTCAGCAAGACTATGCTCCAGGAATTTGAAGATATGGGTCTTGACCTCGGTGCCAATCCTTATACATCGGACCTCTTTGAAGTTACAGGCGACTATACGGACAATTTCGTGGCAATGCGACTTATTGATGATAAGGAGGGTGAACGCTACATACTTATGCTCAGCGTTGAGCCTAACGCCATGAGCGAGATTGACAATCTGGTTGTGGATTGATAAGATGTTCAGGAGGATGCAAAATAAGTTAAAAATTATTAAAATATACAAAAGATGGTGAAATTTATTGATTGAAGTGGCATTTTGCTCAGAGAAAAAGGGTCAGGCAAGGTTAAAACCGATATTTTTTATTATCTTTGCAAAGAATTCCGGAGGGGACGCAAGTCTCCTCCGCGTTTTTTAGAATATCGGCCCGGTTGAGGGCCGGGAAAATCCCGGTTAGGGTAGTAAAAATAAAGAAAAATATGATTGACAAGTCAGCGATGAAATCCTTCATTGATAAGGAGCTTGAAGGCACAGGCTATTATCTGGTGGATTTGAGGATAAGCGATAACAACGAGATAACGGTTGAGGTTGATTCCGATGAAAATGTGGATATTGATTTCTGCATCGCCCTCACCCGCAAGATAGAGGAGGCTTTTTCGCGCGATGAAGAGGATTATGATCTTGAGGTCGGATCTTGTGGCCTTACTTCCCCTTTCAAGGTGCTTCGGCAATATGAGAAGCATATAGGGGATGAAGTGGAGGTTATTGAGAAGGGGGGCCGTAAACGCAAGGGAGTGCTTAAGAGTGCGGATCCGGAGCGTTTCGTTATCGAGGTGCAGGAGAAGGTGAAGCCGGAAGGCGCCAAGCGCCCGGTGATGCAGGCTTCTGAAATCGGGTATGGCTACGACGATGTGAAGCAAGTGACCTACGTGCTCGACTTCTGATTGACCCGGTTGAAAAAAGGAAATAAGAATTGAATAATATATTTACGAGATAATGGCAAAGAAAGCAGCTACAGTGAATATGGTCGATCAATTTCAGGAGTTCAAGGAACTCAAGAATATTGACAAGACCACGATGATATCAGTGCTCGAAGAGAGTTTCCGCAATGTGCTGGCCAAGATGTTCGGTTCAGACGAGAACTTCGATGTGATTATGAATCCCGATAAGGGAGACTGCGAGATATACCAGAACCTGGAGGTTGTTCCCGACGGTGAGGTTGAGAATAAGGATATGCAGATTGGCCTTACCGAGGCACGCGAAATCGACCCTGAATGTGAAATCGGCGAGGATGTGACACGCCGCATCTTCTTTGAGAAATTCGGACGCCGTGCGATCCTCAACCTTCGCCAGACGCTACAGTCGAAGATTCTCGACCTGCAGAAGGATGCCATCTACTCCAAGTTCAAGGAACTCGAAGGTGAGATTGTGGCTGCCGAAGTGCATCAGATATGGAAACGCGAAATGCTTCTCATTGATGAGGAGCAGAATGAACTCATAATGCCAAAGGATGAACAGATCCCGGGTGATTTCTTCCATAAGGGAGATATCGTGAAGGCGATCGTGAAGCGTGTTGATAACCCCAACAACAATCCTAAGGTTATCGTGAGCCGCACCGACGAGCGTTTCCTCCGTCGTCTGTTCGAGCAGGAGGTGCCGGAGATTCACGACGGGCTCATCACGATACGCGCCGTTGCCCGAATCCCGGGTGAGCGTGCCAAGATTGCCGTGGAAAGCTATGACGACCGCATCGACCCGGTTGGAGCCTGCGTCGGTATCAAGGGAAGCCGCATCCACGGTATCGTGCGCGAACTGCGCAATGAGAACATCGATGTGATACCTTTCACATCAAATCCATCGCTTTACATTCAGCGTGCGCTCAGTCCCGCCAAGATTTCATCTATCCGCCTTAACGAGGAGGATAAGAAGGCGGAGGTGTTCCTGCATCCCGACGAGGTTTCCCTCGCGATTGGAAAGGGAGGTATGAACATACGTCTGGCCACCCAGCTCACCGGATATTCGATCGATGTGTATCGCGATATAGAGGAGGGCGAGGAGGATATCTACCTCGACGAGTTTAGCGACGAAATCGACGGATGGGTGATCGAGGCTCTCAAGAATCTCGGACTCGGCACAGCCAAGGCAGTGCTGAATGCTTCCAAGGAACTTCTTGATCAGGCCGACCTTGAAGACGATACGCTTGAGCATGTGCTTGAAGTGCTCCGCGCTGAGTTCGAAGACTGATAGTCGTGGTCCGGAACAGCAACCGACGCCATACACCCGGGTGGCATTCGGATAATATAACAGGGATTGGATAGAGGAACGCCCCGGGGGCGTTCACCCCCGGGGAAATCCTTCAGCATCTAAAACCGTTTTATGCGAACAAAAATAAGCAAGATAGTAAAAGACCTTAACGTGGGGCTGAGCACGGCAGTGGAGTTCCTGCGAAAACATAATATCGAGGTGGAGGAGAATAATCCCAACGCCCGAATAGATTCTGATGCAGTGGAACTGCTCACCAAGGAGTTCAGCACAGACAAGGATGTGAAGAAACGCAGCCTTGATTTCATAAACACGAAGAAGGAGAAGAAGAACGACCGCGTGCAGTCGAAGGAGGTCAAGACCGAGCTCCCGCAGCCCAAGGTGTTGGGAAAGATCGACCTCGAGAACGTGGGCAAGCCTAAGCCGGAACCTCGCAAAGAGGAGAAGAGAGAGGATAGGAGGGAGATGAAGAAAGAGGATAAGCCGGCACAGGCTCCCGTGGCTCCCGCTCCTGAAAAAGCGGTGACAGCTCCGAAACCGGAGGCAAAGGATGCGGCTGAGCCAAAACCGGCTCCCGTGAACTCTCTCAAGCCTGAGGTGAAAGCTGACCCCACACCGCAGCCCAAGGTCGCCGCTCCTCAGCCCAAGGCTGAATCCAAACCTGAACATAAGGCTGAACAGAAGCCAAATGAACCGAAGAAGCATGAGGCTAAACCGGTTCAGCAGGAGAAGGCGCCTGTTCAAGAGTCTCAGCCAAAGAAAGAGTCAACTACAAAAGATAAATCAGTGAACAAAAACCATCATCCTGAGAAGAGCGAAGCCCCCAAGACGGCTTCCGCTGAATCTCAGGCTCCGGCGCAAGAGCCGGAAAGCAAGGTGTTCCGTCTCTCCACTCCCCCGCAGGGACCGGAACTGAAAGTGGTCGGTAAAATCGACCTTTCCTCACTTAACCAGGCTACACGCCCGCGAAAGAAAAGCAAGGCTGAACGCGCACGTGCCGCAGGCCAGGGAAATGAAGCCGACCGAAAGAAACGTAAGCGTATAGGCAAAGAGAAGGTGGATATAGAAAAGGCCGCCTCTCAGCCAGGGTTCGGCTCAGATAACCGTAAGAAGGAACGTGGCGGAAATAACGGTAACAACAATGGTGGAGGCGGAGGAAACCGCAACAATGGCGGTGGCCGCAATGAAAATCGTGGCGGAGGCAACGCAGGCGGCGGACGCAACCGCGGACGCAACCGTGACGATCGCCGTTCCAACAAGCCGGAGGTGAATGCAGAAGATGTGCAGAAACAGGTGAAAGAGACTCTTGCACGTCTCACCAACAAGACCACCAAGAAGAGCGTGAAGTGGCGTAAGGAGAAACGCGAGGAGATGCACAACCGCGAGATTGAGAACCAGCAGCGTGAAGCCGCTGAAAGCCGCGTAATCAAGATCACGGAGTTTGTGACTGCCAATGACCTTGCAAACATGATGGATGTGCCCATCAACAATGTGATTGCAACATGCATGAACCTTGGCGTCATGGTTTCAATCAACCAGCGTCTTGACGCAGAGACCATCAATATCGTGGCTGAAGAATTCGGATTCTCCACTGAATTTGTGAGTGCTGACGTTACTGAAGCGATCGAGACTGTCGAGGATAACGAAGAGGATCTTGTGGAGCGTCCCCCTATTGTGACCGTGATGGGTCACGTTGACCACGGTAAGACTTCGCTTCTCGACTATATCCGCAAATCGAATGTGATTGCCGGCGAGGCCGGAGGTATCACACAGCATATCGGCGCCTACAATGTCAAGCTTGCCGACGGACGACACATCACATTCCTTGACACTCCGGGTCACGAGGCGTTCACTGCAATGCGTGCCCGCGGTGCGAAGGTGACCGACCTTGCAATCATCATTGTGGCTGCCGACGATGACGTGATGCCTCAGACAATCGAGGCCATCAACCATGCATCGGCCGCAGGTGTGCCGATGGTGTTCGCCATAAACAAGATTGATAAGCCGGCCGCCAACCCCGACAAAATCAAGGAGGAGCTGGCCAACATGAACTATCTCGTAGAGGAATGGGGCGGTAAATATCAGAGCCAGGATATCTCAGCCAAGAAGGGTCTCGGTGTGGAGGAACTTATGGATAAGGTTCTTCTTGAAGCTGAGCTTCTCGAGTTGAAGGCTAACCCGAACCGTAACGCGATCGGATCGGTGATTGAGTCGTCGCTCGACAAGGGACGCGGATATGTAGCCACTGTGCTTGTGCAGAACGGTACGCTCCATGTGGGCGACGTGATACTTGCCGGAACTCATTACGGAAAGGTAAAGGCAATGTTCAATGAGCGTAACCAGCGTGTGACAGAGGCCGGTCCGGCCACTCCGGTGCTTATCCTCGGTTTGAACGGAGCTCCGACTGCGGGCGACACATTCAATGTGCTCGACACCGAACAGGAGGCGCGTGAGATTGCAAGCAAGCGCGAGCAACTCCAGCGTGAGCTCGGACTCCGCACCAAGAAACGCGTAGGACTCGAAGAACTTGGCCGTCGCCGTGCGCTCAACGACTTCCACGAGCTTAACCTTGTGGTCAAAGGAGACGTTGACGGTTCCATCGAGGCTCTTTCCGACTCCTTGCTCAAGCTCTCCACTCCGGAGGTGCAGGTCAATGTGCTTCACAAGGGTGTGGGTGCAATCTCGGAATCGGATGTTACGTTGGCCGCCGCTTCGGATGCCATCATCATCGGTTTCCAGGTGCGTCCTTCGGCCGCCGCAAAACGCGAAGCTGAGAAGGAGGGTGTTGAAATCCGTCTATATTCTGTGATCTATAAAGCCATCGAGGAGGTGAAAGACGCTATGGAAGGCCTACTTTCTCCCGAAATCAAGGAGGAGATTACAGGTACGGCCGAAGTGCTTCAGACTTATCATATCTCGAAGGTGGGCACGATTGCCGGCGCCATCGTGCGCGACGGCAAGATCAAGCGCGGCTCGAAAGTGCGCCTGATCCGCGACGGTATCGTGATTTATACCGGCGACCTTGGTTCTCTAAAGCGATTTAAGGATGACGTGAAGGAAGTGGTTTCAGGCTATGATTGTGGTCTTTCAATCCAGGGATACAACGACATTCGCGAGGGCGACCTCATCGAAGGTTTTGAAGAAGTGGAAGTTAAGAAGACTCTCTGATATTGCATGAAATGAAATATTATATAAATATCGGCACCAATCTGGGCAACCGAAGGCTTAACCTGAGCCGTGCGGTGGCTGCCGTGGAGAGGCGTTTCGGATATTTTGAAATCTCAAAAGTGGTGGAGTCGGAACCTTGGGGTTTCGATTCCACCAATGCTTTTCTTAATGTTGCGATGATGTTCGAGAGCGATGAGGAACCGCTTGATGTGCTTCATGAACTTCAGAAGATTGAGAAAGAGATTTCACCGGAAGCGCATAGAAATCCTGACGGAACCTATCGGGACCGTCTCATCGACATAGACATAATGGCTATTGAGAATGTGGAGGTGGATTTGCCGGAATTGAAGGTGCCCCATCCTCATCTATTCGACCGGCCGTTCTTTATCAATCCTCTTAAAGAGTTGCTGGGGAAGATTTGATCAGTTTATCTCCGCTTCTATATTCTTGAGAAATTCGCCGAGTGCGGGATTCTGTGCGATGGCTTTTGCTATAAATTCTTTAGGAGGGAGCATCTTCACCACCTCAATTGAGGTGTCGAGTTCAGGTTTCAGGGCAATGAAATCATTTTTCAGGTTGTCGCGCAGGAAGGTTACCAGTCTGGTGGATGATTCAAAGGCTTGCCGCTGTGCCGGATGCTCAACAAGTATTTGAAATTCATTTTGCCCCACCATAGATATTTTTGATTTCCTCATAGCTGAGGTGAGTATGTATTGATCCGGGTTATCCTGGATGAACTTGTTCCAGACCTGCATGAATTTGTCAATATCAACCGGGCTGTTCCTTGGTTCGAGAGATGCTGACTCGGTGTGCGCAGTGTCGGATAGCCGGAAAGTGCGAGGCTTCCCCATAGGTTGCCTCGCCTCAGGCGCATGACCGGCTCGTGGAGGTTGATGGGAGGAAGCAGGCAAAGATGAAGAATGAGCGGGAGCGGAGATTATAGCCGGTTGAGCGGTTGGTTCAGTTTGATGGGAGGAAACTGGGGGCGCAGGATCCGGAGCCGGAGAGGGGGCTTGCGACGTATATTGAGACTGACTGTCGTTGCTCACAGAAACCGGGGGAGTGGCCGGGTCATGAAGGGGTGGGTTCTTGTAAGTTCCCGTAAAAGGGGGATCGGCGGGAGCCAGAAGCTGACAGAGACGTATGAGCGTCACTTCAACAAGCAGTTGCTTGTTGGAGGCAGTGCGGTAATTGAAATCGCAGTCATTAAGAATCTTCATAGCCGCGTAATACCATTGCAATGGCAGGGAAGTGGCCTGCTGTCGGAAACGCTGGGCTGTGTCGGCCGGCATCTCGAGCAGGGGAAGGGTGCGGGCATCGGCGGCAACCATCAGGTCGCGGACATGGCTTGCCAATCCTCCGATGAAGAAGAGCGAATCAAAACCCTTGTCGCGAATCTCCTTATAAATCAGCAGGGAATCGGGAACGTCAGACTTTGCAAAAGCATCGACCAGCCGGAAATAATATTCATAATCCAGCACATTCAATGTGTCAATCGTGGCCTCGTATGTAACGTTTCCCTGACAGGATGCGGCCACCTGATCAAAGATGGAGAGCGCATCGCGCATGGCGCCATCCGCTTTACGCGCAATAACGCTCAGTGCACGGCGTTCGGCATTAATTCCCTCATTCTTTGCCACATATTCTAGATGATCAACAGTGTCGTCGATAGTGATGCGCTTGAAATCATAAATCTGACACCGAGACAGGATTGTGGGAATCACCTTATGTTTCTCGGTGGTGGCGAGGATGAAAATAACGTATGAAGGCGGTTCCTCAAGAGTCTTCAGGAAAGCATTGAAGGCCGCGGCTGTAAGCATGTGTACCTCATCGATGATGAAAACACGATATTTCCCCACTTGCGGAGGGATGCTGACCTGTTCGGTTATTGCGCGGATGTCATCCACACCATTGTTTGAGGCGGCATCGAGTTCGATAAGGTTATATGAATTGCCCTGGTCGATGGCACGGCACGACTCGCATTCACCGCAGGCCTCACCGTCGGCTGTCGGATTAAGGCAGTTAATGGTTTTGGCAAAAATACGGGCACATGAAGTTTTTCCCACACCCCGGGGTCCGCAGAAAAGATAGGCCTGGGCAAGGCGTCCCGAAGAGATGGCATTCTTGAGAGTCGAGGTGAGGTTCTTCTGGCCTACCACAGTGTGGAATGTTGACGGACGGTATTTCCGTGCGCTTACGATATATCGTTGATTGTTTTCAGGCATTACAGTGATGAAGTTGCTGCGAATAATTTGGTAAAAAGATTCCTCTTCTACTTCTTATAGCGGGAGTGAAAGAGAAATAATTACAAATCTAATAAAAAAATCTGATATGGTTGATATGATGGATGCAACAATATCGGGTGTGAGACGTTACAAATTTAAGAATATAACCAAAATTTACGGCCTGTATTGTGTAAATGAGGCTAAGTGAAAATTAATCATTACCGGGAGAGGTGCCCGGGTTGCTTATTAAAACAGGAAATTATGAAGAGCTCTTTATACACACGCACCGGAGATGACGGCACCACATCGCTCGTAGGTGGCGCGCGTGCCAAGAAGAACAGTCCGCGTCTGGAAGCATACGGAACAATTGACGAATTATCATCTTACCTCGGAGCAATTGCATCCGACATACGCGCTGACAATGAGTTGCAGGGACAGGTGAAGGAGATTCAGAATGAATTGTTCAATATCGGTGCTTACCTTGCCACGCAGCCGGCTATGGGAGAGCGTCCGGCCTGCAAGAGCCTTACTGAGGAGAAAATGAACCAGCTGGAGGGTTGGATTGATGCCCTTGATGAGCAGACTCCCAAGATCAATGCCTTTGTATTGCCCGGAGGAAGCGAGTTGGCATCGAAGGCTCACCTTGCAAGGGTGGTATGCCGCAGGGCAGAACGACGCATCATCGACCTCTCGGATGTGGAGTATGTGGATCCTCAGGTCACTGCCTATATAAACCGCCTTTCCGATTATCTCTTCATCGCCGCACGTTACATCAATTTCATGCGTGGCGTGAACGAGGTGGTATGGCATCAAGGTTGAAGGTGTATATTAAGGATTAGTTGATATGTTGCCAAGCTTGATAGTGGCAATTTCAATAAGAAAAAAGATTAGTAACAGCCAACTTGGCTGAAAATTATAGAAAACAAATAAAAACAGAAAGATATGTATTGGACACTTGAACTTGCGTCAAAGCTTGAAGACGCACCCTGGCCCGCTACAAAAGAGGAGTTGATTGATTTCGCCATGCGTAGCGGTGCCCCGATGGAAGTGATTGAGAATCTCCACGAGATAGAGGATGAAGGCGAGATCTACGAGAGCATCGAAGACATCTGGCCCGACTATCCCTCCAAAGACGACTTCTTCTTCAACGAGGAGGAGTATTAAGTCTTAATAATTGAATTAAATTACTAATAACCAGCCATATAAACAATAATTATTTGTTTGTATGGCTGGTGTTTTATGGTCTGAAATGGCGAAATTTGTTTGTATTTAGATGTTATTTTTCAACCATTGTTTGTATATAAGTATTGTTTTATGTGGATTGACCGGAATATAGTGAAATCTCATTCAAAATTAACAAAAATAAATAATGTGGTTTAATGTTTTGGCAGATACATTGATTAATTTTGCACCATGAAGCAGAAAAGAGTAAAAATTTGCAAGGAAGATGGAAGCGAGGTTGATGCTGTGGCTCCTGTGATATTGTCAGCGAGCAGGGCCACGGATATTCCGGCATTTTACTCTGAATGGTTTTTCAATCGGCTTGACAGCGGGTATTGCTGTTGGCGCAATCCGTTTAATGGAGTCGAGACCTATGTGTCGTTTCAGGATGTGCGATTTGTTGTCTTCTGGTCAAAGAATCCCGCTCCTCTATTGCCTTATCTTAAGCGGTTGCAAGGGAAGGGGATACGTTGCTATATTCAATATACCCTCAATGACTATGACTCGGAAGGACTTGAGCCCGGAGTTCCGCCATTAGCTCAACGCATAGAGACTTTCAAGATGCTTGTTTATATATTAGGTAAGGGGAGGGTTGTCTGGAGATTTGACCCCATGATTCTCACTGATAAGATCAACATTGATAATTTGCTTGAAAAAGTCAAAAGAATAGGAGATCAACTACAAGATTATACAGAGAAATTAGTGTTTAGTTTCGCCGACATATCGTCATATCGAAAAGTTAAGTCTAATCTCGAAAAGACTGGAATCAATTATATTGAGTGGACTGAAGCTTTAATGATCGAATTCGCTGAAAAACTGTCAGCAATGAACGAGAAATGTGGTTGGAACTTCAAACTTTCCACATGCTGTGAGCGAATTGATTTGGCCAAATATGGCATAGAGCCCAATAGATGTGTTGATGACGAACTTATATCGCGCATAGCGTGGAGTGATAAGGATCTGATGGAATATCTGGGTATTAGGCTTGGGTCAATTGAACGAAATATTTTCGAGGAAGAGATTGTGCCGGAGGGAGGATGGAAAATTTCGGATAGTCTTTATGCCATCCGCACTCATGGAAACCGTGACTCAGGACAACGCCAATATTGCGGATGCGTATCATCGAAAGATATAGGAGCATACAACACCTGTCCACACGGCTGTGTGTATTGCTATGCGAATTCGACTCTTGGTTCTGCCCATAAATCCTTCCTCCGACATAATCCCAATGCTGAAGCTATTATGGGTTAATACATGATTTCCATAGTGGTCCAAGTAAGCTCTCATTTCATCCACACAATAAGACAGATTAAAGGCTTAATTTAGTTTTTGGTGGCGTTTTATTTTAGTTCTTTGCGGTGTTTTGTTTTAGTTTTTTGTGATATTTAGTTTTGAACTTGTACTGCTCCAATAAAAGTAGATGCTATATTGGATGTAATGATATTTGTTTGGCCAATGTTTGGCCGTAAAAAATAGATTTTTTTAACCAATCGCCTCAGACCGTCTCAAATGGTCTGGCTTGTTTGACCATATTCCAGTTTAAATGTGCGTTATTGTACGCTTAATAACCAGCGTGGAATATCTACTATTCTTATCCCTTCGTAATCAGTTTCTTCGTTTCGGGTCCGTGCAAGTAGCAGTTTGGGATAGGCATCACGTATCTGCAACAACGGTTCCACCTCACGTTTGAAAGTCGTTTCTACTGAAATATCATCACTTACCTGAATGTAGATTTTATCCCCACCTTTCATTGCAACGAAATCTATCTCCTTCTGGTAGAGTTTGCCTACATATACCTCATACCCACGTCGTAACAATTCAATGAACACTATGTTTTCAAGCATACGCCCCCAGTCCATGTTTCGTTTGCCCAGTTCTGCAAAACGTATCCCGGTGTCCGCAAGATAGTATTTGCTCAATGATTGCAGATAGTTTTTCCCTTTTACATCGTAGCGTTTAGCTTCGTAAAACACAAAAGCGTTGCACAGATAATCTATGTATCTGCCGACAATCTTATGATTGGTTTCCACCCCATCGGCTATAAAACTCCCGCTTATATTTCGTGAAGAGGATATATTGCCGATATTGTCCATTAGGTAATGGCTCATACGCTTCATCATCATTGGATTGCCAAGCTTATATTTCTCTACAAGGTCACGGATAAGTATTGTTTCATAAACGTCTCGGATATATTTATCTCTATCTGCTGTCCTTGAATAAGGATATGCACCTGACAGACCGCCTACCTGGATGTAATCAGTGAAAGCTTCTTGCATATTGCTATCTGCTATCTCAAAATATGTGCAGTATTCACTGAAACTGAACGGAAAAACATGTATCTCTATATGGCGACCTGTAAACAGAGTGGCAAGATCGCTGCTCAAAAGAAAAGCATTGGAGCCAGTAATGTATATGTCATACCTTTCTTCCGAATGCAGGCTGTTTATTGTAAGCTCAAAACCAGCACACAGCTGCACCTCATCAATCATAAGATAGTTGTTTACTCCATCCTTATATTGCTCTTCTACATACTCATTAAGAGCATGGTATTCTTTTAACTTTTCAAAACGGAGCTTAGTAAGATCAATTTCAATAATATTTGCCGTCGAATCAACGCTACGGATATAACGGGCAAAGGCACTCAGAAGCTTTGATTTTCCAGAGCGTCTGATACCGGTCACTATCTTTATGTCGGGAGTATTCATTACTCCTGATAACTGATTGAGATAGTGTGGTCTGCTTATTAGTTTCATATCGAGTGGTGTCCCAAACTTAAAAATATTTCATTTTTGGGATGTGAGACAAAGATAAGTATTAATTCCAAATTATACAAAAGATTCTGTAGGAATTGCACGGAAAATATGATTTCAAAATTATTGCTGTCGTACATTTGTATGACAGCAATAATTTATTAAACGCACAAGATGGGTTGGAAGTGAAGAAATTTTAAAGAATTGTGTTAATTTTGCAGTTGTCAGTTGCCTTTACACTTTTTTAATTTATATGAATCAGAGTAAACTTATTGGCCATCTGGCCATGTTGGGAGCCAATGTGATGTGGGGATTGATGTCGCCGGTGGCCAAGATGGTGTTTGCCGGAGGGATTGTGGCGCCGGTGGTGATGGTGGATTTCAGAGTGGGCACTGCCGCCCTGTTGTTCTGGCTCGCTTCCCTCTTCACAGCGCGAGCGCATGTGCCACCCAAAGATATACTGCGGCTATTTGGTGCCGGAATGTTGGGAATACTTCTGAATCAGGGGTGCTTTATATTTGGCGTAAGCCTTACTTCTCCCGGCGAAGCCTCTCTCGTAACAACCACCATGCCGATGTGGGTGATGCTCCTCGCATGGGTGTTTCTTCGCGAGCCTGTCACTGTAAAGAAATGGGGAGGAATCCTGTTGGGAGCTTGCGGAGCTGTGATCCTTATTTTGGGAAGCGGGAATGTTGGAGGCGGAGACAAGCCGGCCTTGGGAGATTTTATAGTGCTCTGCGCACAATTAAGCTATGCATTGTATCTTACACTATATCGTAATTTCATACGCAAATACAGCCTTGTCACGCTTATGAAATGGATGTTCCTCTCGGCTGCTGTGGTAGCGTTACCAGGAAGTATTAATTCGATTATCTCCACCGATTGGCATTCTATTGCGCCTATGGAATGGGGAGGAATCGGGTATGTGGCGGTCTGCGGAACGTTTCTGGCTTACGTCTGCATAATGATAGGGCAGAAGCGACTTCGGCCAACATTAGTTGGAATGTATAATTACGTTCAGCCGATAGTGGCGACCATTACAGGTATCAGCCTTGGGCTTGACGTATTCACCCCGTTAAAAGGTCTTGCCATCATATTGATATTCTCCGGTGTTTGGCTTGTGACCGTGAGCAAAGGAAGGGAGAATGGCTGATATCATTATGTGGAGGATACGCTTTCGCTAAAGTTAAGTTAGATGAACACAGGAGAGGGTGAATTAAAAATTATGATCTTCTCTCCATCCGGATAAAAGTATGACGGTGTGTCAAATTTTTGCATTTTGACACACCGTCACTTCTTTTATGGATTGATTAACTTCTTTATCAAAGCTGTGGCCTTATACCGTAATTCTGCCTTTCGAGATGTTGGTAGTTTAAAATACCAGATTATACCACCTATTATGGTGAAAAGAAGAGCATAATCAAGCAAGCCGAATATTAAACGACAGGTCCATTTTATGATAAGGTATGTGCAGACAAAATATAGTTTAGTCGATTGTATCTTCTGAGGCTATAACTGATACTGGATTCTTTGATATTGACGATTTTGTTTGTATCAATATTTCTGTTATACCGGCAGCCATACTCAAAAGTCCAAGATATATGTGAAAGCCCTTATCGCTGGTAAAGTCAGAAGAGGACCAGTTCTTTAGTGCATCAAAACTACTACCTACAATATTTTGATCTTGAATGGGGAACAGGAGAGCCACAAATATCACTCCACAAACAGGCACAAGCATAAACCACTTATTGACAGTCCAAGTCTCACCATAAAGCCTATATGCCATAAATAGCATTACAACTGCCAGAATTATCTTTTCCAATCCAAGCATAATGCCCACTGTCCCTATAATATTAGCACCACCAAACATAAAGAACGCTATAGCATAACCAGCCACCATCCATGTTGCTTTCTGCCCTCTTATGAAAGGAGGGAGCATTCCGAATATAATCATCAATGCTATGATGACATTTTGTTTCCAAGCAGCTCCTTCAAGGATGGCGCTCCCGAAGAGATTTACACCAGAAAGTGTGATTACTCCCATAGCGATTAAATAAATGGGGAAAAGAAGATTGTTATAAGATTTCATTTTACCAGCTTATTTGATGTTTACACTCATTGAGAATCCTTTACTGACGTTTGCACCGGGAAAATTCGCTTGAATCCATTGTTCCTGCTTGGCTTTATTACCCATCAATTGAGAATAGTATCCGGTTTCTGAGGAGGAGCATTCGAGTGTGCGGGTGAATGGTTTCGGACCATTCATCTGGTAAACTCCCTTGATTGTTACTTTCGCCATGTTGTAGTAGGTTATTAAGTTATTTTTAAATGACTTCGATAGTATGAGTAGTAAGGTATAGGTCAATCGCGTTCCGTCTTTTCTCGGAATGACTTCAGTGCGAGTATTGTCAAGAGAATAGCTTCGGTGAGTTTGTGGAGTTTGTTGTCCATTACCTCATCCAAGGCTTGTTTGAGCTTGTCAAAAGAATTCAGGCCACCCCTCAATTCTCCAGACCTGGTCATTTGCACGAAGTCATCGAAGTCAAGATCACATTCAATGTCTTTTATTTGCCGTTGAACGTCATCACAAGCCTTACTAAGATTGTATTCAACATCATCGAGTATTTCATCGATAGCCATAAGACGTTCTGTTGTTTTCTTGATTGATCTCATGTTTGTATTCCTGAGTGTGTAATCTATTGATTCATTTAGATATCCCATTCACCGCCTTCAGACAGTAATGCCGATACTTTGTTGATGTCTGCAAGGTCTTTGAATGGGCTTGATGCCGCAAGTCCATTCAAAGATTTAATCTCCTATTAGAAAAGTCCGAATCTTTTCTTCTTTTTGGGCAGGAATGAATTATGGATGTACATGTTCAGATGTTCCTTTTTCTTCTCATCTTCTCCCACCATTACAAGACCTCGCTTAGACAATACTAAATGCAGGTTATCCCATGAACTTTCATCGCGTTGGTGCGACTGATTACAAACATATTCAAGCAATTCCATAAATTCTTGGAAATCGCTTGGCGTGGTGACAGATGACACCACTCGTGAAATCTGAATCTCACGTTGCTCCTCCAGTTCCATGACTTTATCATCATCAGATTTCATAAAAATCTTCTTTCCTATGCCAACAGCAAGACCTGATACTCCTCCAGTGAGTGTATCCAGTACCGAAGCAAAAGCTGAGTCATCTCCAGCATATATAGCCTCTATCGCAGCGTCAAATTTCTTATCAATTTCAGACACTTCTAAAGCTAACTTTTTAGCTGGAGACAATGTATCCTTAGGATTAGCGACATTTGCTTGTCCTATAGACTTCTTTGAAAGCTTAAGTTGCTTTTTGACTACGAATATTACCTCATCGGGATCAAATCCTTCTTTTTCGGCTACCTTTATAAGCATATCCTTTTCTTCCTCGTTCAGTTCTCCATCGGTCAAGACAAGCTCAATTAGCCTGTCTATCTTTTTAGAAAACGTTATTTCAGGAGCTGCCGATGTCACAACATCAGCGTTGCTTTCATCACTTTCATTTTTCTTTCCCTTTACAGTCCGAATAAGTCCGGATGCAGTAGATGCCAGATCTTTTGTAGATGATATAGCATTAGCTATATCACCGATAGATTTGAAATTAAATGCCATAATTAATTATTTTTGAATTTAACTTTTCCGTCAGCTTATCAATCCATTTTATTACGGATGCGCGGGCGCGGTCGTTTGTCGGGAGTTGAGCGAGAAGAGTTCCTTCTGTCACACCATAGTTATTGATGGGGAGTTCACGCCACCACGTGCCATATCGTCTTGACCCTTTGAAGTTATCTTTGAGAGTCTGCGAGAAATCACTGTCATCTCCTTTAGTTGCTTCCACGACATATTTACCTTTCTTACGATATACCGCGATTCTCACAGGTGAATTTTTAGATGATAGAGTAAAGGAATCATTGCCATTTTCTAAAGACCAACCCTTTGAGGCAAGTTCTTTGATTTTAGCATCCCATGATTGTATCTTTGAATTGTTGACTGCCTCCTCATCCTCTTTCTGCTCCTCTTCATTCTCTTTCTCCTTCTGCTCCTCAGTCGGTTCTACCTGGCTTCCGGCTATAGCCTCAATAAAAGTGTCAAGTTTAAGAATATTATCATCAGTAGCGCATGAGGGATAAAGTTCATTACGGAAAATGCCACTTATTCGGTTAAGTGCTTCTATCAACTTTGTAATTTCAGTCTTGTCACCATTACCGGTTGTTTTGATCACCTCAATGACATTATCAATAAATGACTGCACAACTCCCGGATCCGCATGCATTTGAATGGCCATTGTATGAAAAATCAAAGCCTTCTTATTTTCTTCAGAATTTTCTATCACATAGTCCGAGAGTGCAGAAAGGAAGTTATTATATGTGGATAGTTTCTCTATAAAAATAGTTGAGTCTCGATGCTCTTTCCTTTCAATAGCATGTTGTGATTCTACAAGTTGCTGTTGAAGATCCTGCTGTAGCTTTGTCTGCTTTTCTGCCAATTCAGCTTGGAGTTTGATCTGCTTCTCATCTAAGTCAGCCTGTTGTTCTGATTGTCCTTTCAATAGTATGAAAGATGCAAATACAGTCATAATCACTCCCAAAACAGCTCCGATAATTGTAACCGGGAGGTCTTGACTGTCAACCAGAGCAACGGTCACCATCACAATAGATAGAATTGCTATACAGAATACTATCCACCATGTCTTTGAAAACAATGGCTTAGAGGATTCGTGTGCCATAAATAATTCATAGCCTCCGGACTCTCCTCGTTGGTGTTAAGTTATTAAAAATAAAGAGAAAGCGTGAGAGCCGTACTTGTTGCTCGTTCCACAATTGGAGGCCTTCGCATTGCCCGGTTAGTTGAACGAGCAACTGCAGAAGCCTCACGCAGATATATGTATCTGCGCTTTCAATTTACGCTCGCGCGCAAACAGAAAGCGGAATATACATATCCACAAGGCATCTACTGTTGCTGCAATCCTGACTAACCAAAGAAAGTTGCGAAGTTTCCAATTGTCAAGAAAGAGCGTCGAGTAAACGCATTTCTAAAATCTATATGTAAGTCTCTCCTTAACAGGCACCGATAACCGAGGCTTCTGCATGGAGATTACCGAGTGCAAAGTTAATAATTATTTCCGTATATGAAAATATCGAGACATATATTCTGATGCAAAGATAATATTATTAAGCAGAATGCGTTTGGTCCCTTTTAATCCACTTTTTAATAGCATAATTAATTTGGCCCCTTTTGATCCTTTAGGGAGGCGGGCTATTGTTTAGAAGGAATGTTGATTTATTTTTGAGAAGGGCAGTATTGGTTAATATTACGTTTTTTTATATTTTTGCTTGAAAATAGATATGCATTGTAGCAATGAGTGATGAGGTACCTGTATCGTTGATTATTGAAGATGGACAGTCCGATGCGTTCGGGACAGAAGAGCTGTGCCGACATTCAAAGAGGGTGTTATGGCTCGCTGTCAGGGACGGTCGTCGGGTAGTGTATAAAGGCCTTACGGAGGATTTGCGTCATCATCCGGAGGAAATTGCTTCATTGCGCAAGGAGTATTCTCTCGGCTTTCGTTTGGATTGTGAGGGGGTTGTCCGGTTTTATTCTTTTGAGTTGCATCCGCATTTTGGCCCGATTATCGTAATGGAGTATGTAGATGGATATACGCTCCAGGAATATTTAGATAAGATCCGTGATGATGGCATTGATTTGCCAACGCTTGACGAGCGCCTGAGGATTTCAATGGATATCGTGGAGAGTCTTGAGATGATTCATGGTGCCGGGATTTTGCATCGTGATCTAAAACCGGATAATATACTTATCCGAAAGAGAGATCAGCGCGTCAAGATAATTGATTTCGGACATGCCGATGCCGAAGATTTTATGATATATAAAAACTCTGTCGGAACACCACAATATGGCTCCCCTGAACAGCAGGAGCCTTCAATAGGAAGTAAGGCAGGAGATATTTATTCATTCGGAAAGATTCTGGAGAAATTGCTTCCTGAGCCGCGGTATAGGAAGATTATAGATGCTTGCATTTCAGAAGAGGAATCCAAACGTCCGGATATAGAATGGATAAGTGAACACCTTTCAGGCTCCGGGCGTGGAAGCACGCGGAGGATATGGATTATGGGAGCGGGGTTGGCGTTATTATTGCTTGTAGTGAGCCTAAAGTTTTATTTCTCAAATGATAATCGCGATGGCGTAAATGCCAGGGTGGTCGAAGAGGTAAAAACAGATAGCATCTTTGAGGTTAAGACAATGGGAAGAGAGCCGGAAGATGTGGAGACACCGGATGTAGGGAAAAATGTGACTCTCCATAAGTCGGAGACGGAATCAGTGGCAAAAGGGGAGTATGTAAAGGCTCCGTTACCTTCTAAGGCGGCTGAAACTATAGATGATACAACAAATCAGACTCTTCAGGATAATGTAACTGCAATCTTAAATAAATATATCCGTAAAGCTGACAATATTAATAAACGTTATGGCAAGCTTTCCTATACCGATAATGTTGAAGAGAATAGGAAACTGCGCATTAAACGCGGTAACGAGCATTATGCATTATCGGATAGTATGGAGAAGGAGCTATCAGGTTTGGGTATAGATAAATCAACGCACCAGGAGGCCTATCATCAGTTGTGGACTCACATAGTGTTTGAGACCAATCGGATAGACGGGGCGGATGAGATTGTGAGGAAGATTATGCAGCAACTCGAGACTCAGCAATAAAGTCTGAGCCGGAGGATTAGCTTTTGGAGTGGAGGCGGTAGGATATTCCTTGGGCGGAGCCTGCTATATAAGAAAATGGTTTGTTGCTGTCTCTGCTCACCCGGAAGAATGCGGGGGCATGCTGTGTCAGAGAACTGCACTGTACGTTATCGCCAATTCTCAGGCGCGAGTTTTCATTTTCTACAACCTCGAAACTTTCTGCACCGATATAGCGCAGCTTCACCTTGCGGTTAGGTTGCCAGAGGATTGTAATTTCTGTATCTTCAGGGAGTGACAGAGTCTCTATGTATTCCCCCTTATATTCCTTCGACTGAATTTCAGCCGGCTCTGAGCAATATTCCGATATGTCGTTAAACCCTATAAACTTGCAGAGTGAATTAAGTGTGTAGGAGCTTGGGGTGTATTGATTGCCTTTGTCGGATATATATCCCCATACGCGTTTAAGTGTTGTAGGGCTGATATAACCATGACCTTCATTTTGTAGTCGCTCGCTTAGGTATATGTAATCGGCAGGTGAGTGGAGAACACGTGATATGTATCGCTCCACATCCTTTTTCAGGCGATTTAAATCTCCTGCTTCGATTTTGTTATTATCCTTCATTATCTTTATCAGCTGCTTATGAAAAGTGTGATCATATACTGTTGCGAAATTACAAAATTTATCGGTATCAACAATGGTATCAAGTGTGTGGAGTATTTTTCGGAAATGGTTTTTGTGATGAATTAAGATATTACTTCAAGTCGCTATGTAATAAGGCTTACTGGTTCACCCATATCAGTTTGTCGGTATCATATCCGCGTTTTTGGGCTTCGACACGGATAAGGAAAAAATCTTTTTCATGTTGCTTATTTTTTAATTGATTGTAATGAAGTCGTTTAGACTGAATTGATGTGTTCTATCTTTTTAACAATCACTAAGCTAAAAAAGAAAAGGTGCAAAGAATATTTTAACTGTTTTTAAAATTTATCGCCAGATTGTTATTTTTATTGATCGCTATGCCAGGATTCGTTTCTGCCTGAATATTGCCGGCTTGCCGCTGAGGGATGTTTGCCAAATGTGGGTTGGTTTTGTAAAAGGAGATAGAACCGTTTAATTCATTCACGCGTTTATTTAATATAAAAAGAAAATACTATGACACGAAAAGAACTTACTGATATTATATCCGCAAAGGTGGCGGAAGTGATCGATAACCCCGGGTTCTGGGGAGAGGATCCGCAGATAAGTATAATTCCTACGACACTGTTGGTAGGCATTGAACGGCATGATGATGCCGATCGTGCTATTGCGTTCAGCGACTACGCCATTGAGGAAGATGCTGTGGAGGATGGAGACTATTCCGAAGACGCAGCAGATTTTCAGTCTGCCTCCGACCCGAAACTTTATCCGGTGTGGACATTGATTGACAACGCCACCAAGAAGCCGGATATGAAAAAGATCCATAAGTTGGTAGATGAATTCATCCCACAGCAGGAGGAGAATCTTTATGCCGAGTAAACGGCTATATTATTTGATTTCGATTATTGAAAACAGGACGGTGTGTCAATTTACGGAAATTTGACACACCTTCTTTTATTATCGTTCTGCGTATGTGGTTTCAATCACGTTTTGCAATAGCGGAAATGAATTGCTTTGATTCTTCAATTATACTACTATACTACTTTTGATTCATAGACCATTTAGCGCATAAACTAAAAAATTACTAAATTTGTAGAATGGAGAAGAATCAAGGGAAGAATCAGTGTAATGCAGGACTGGTCGCAAATTGCGACCAGTTGAAGATGCCGATAGAAAATCGGATACTTACATTTAGGGGTAAGCCAGTGATGATTGATCGTGATTTGGCTGAGTTGTATGGAGTGGAGACAAAACGTCTAAATGAACAAGTTAAAAGAAACATAGAAAGATTTCCAGAATCATTTAGGTTTCAACTGAATGACTTGGAGAGGTATGAACTGGTCACAAATTGTGACCGGTTCAATGGACTTAAGCATTCCAGTTCTAATCCCTTCGCTTTTACCGAACAAGGTGTTGCGATGCTTTCTGCTGTATTGAAAAGCGAAACTGCTATAAGGACAAGTATTCGCATCATTGAGGCATTCGTTGCCATGCGTAATTTCCTTCTGAATAATGCTTCAATTTTTCAGAGAATTGAAAGTATTGAGAAGAAGTAACTGAAAACTGATGAGAAAGTCGATGCAATTCTTGATAAGCTTGGTGATAATGAGAAACCGAAGGAGGGAGTCTTTTTCAACGGCCAGATTTTTGATGCCTACGCCTTGGTTGCGGATCTTATCCGTGAGGCAAAGGAAAGGATTGTTTTGATTGACAATTATATAGATGATACGGTGTTGGTTCAGCTTGCCAAACGTAAGCCGGGGGTGACGGTTGACATTTACGACGGACATATAACGAAGCAACTGCGTCAGGATGTTGAGAAACACAATGAGCAGTATCCGGGAGTTACATTGCATAAATACACCACAGCTCACGACCGTTTCCTGATAATCGATGAAGATGTTTATCATATCGGAGCATCTCTGAAAGATCTCGGCAAGAAACTCTTCGCTTTTTCCAAGATGGAAGTGATGACAGGGACGGAACTCCTAACAGGGCTGTGACTGCAAAATAATGATTAATTTTGATTCTTAATATAGGCTGTTCATCTGGGTTCATAGACCATTTAACGCATAAACTAAAAAAATTACTAAATTTGTAGAATGGAGAAGAATAGCGTGAATGAAATCATACTTTATCAGCCGGACGATACTCTTACCTTGGATGTAAGGGTGGAGGATGAATCGGTATGGTTGACACAGGCACAGATGGCTGAACTATTTCAGACCACGCGAAATAATATAACGCTTCATACGCGTAATATCTTTAAAGAGGGTGAACTGGTAGAGCAGTCAGTTAGTAAGGAATCCTTACTAACTGCCAAAGACGGTAAGCGGTATCGTACCAAATTCTATAATTTGGATGTGATTATATCTGTAGGCTACCGAGTCAAATCCTTAAGGGGAACTCAATTTAGGATATGGGCTTTAAAGATTATAAAAGATTATCTTCTTCGAGGCTATTCTGTCAATCAGCGTCTCTTACTATTGGAGGATAAGATTGACAGAAGATTTTCGGAATATGACCAACATTTTCGTGAATTGGATGGAAAGGTTGATTTCTTTGTGCGTTCTTCCCTGCAACCGAAGGAGGGAGTCTTTTTCAATGGCCAGATTTTTGATGCATACGCTTTGGTTGCGGATCTTATACGTGGCGCAAAGGAAAGAATTGTGGTGCTCGACAATTATATAGATGATACGGTGTTGGTTCAGCTTGCCAAACGTAAGCCGGGGGTGACGGTTGACATTTACGACGGACATATAACGAAGCAACTGCGTCAGGATGTTGAGAAACACAATGAGCAGTATCCGGGAGTTACATTGCATAAATACACCAAAGCTCACGACCGTTTCCTGATAATCGATGAAGATGTTTATCATATCGGAGCCTCTCTCAAAGATCTCGGCAAGAAACTCTTCGCCTTCTCCAAGATGGAGGTGATGACAGGGTCTGAACTCCTATCCAGTCTATGACGACAAAATAATGATTAATTTTGATTCTAAAATGAGGGCTATTCATCTGGGTTCATAGACCATTTAACGCATAAACTAAAAAATTGCTAAATTTGCAGAATGGAGAAGAATCAAAGGAAAAATCAACAAAATGCGGCAGCAGTAATAAGTTATGATAGTGCATTGCTTCCTGTACGTATTGAATCGCTAATACACACAATTAGGGATCAGCCAGTTATGACTGATCGTGATTTGGCTAGACTTTATGGTGTGGAGACGAAAGTATTAAACCAAGCGGTGAAACGTAATATTCAACGTTTCCCCCCGGATTTTATGTTTCAACTGACAAAGGAGGAATGTTTAAGGTCACAAATTGTGACCTTAAAAGAAGGTCGCGGGCATCATCTAAAATATATGCCGTATGTCTTCACCGAAAATGGTGTGGCGATGCTCAGCAGTGTGTTGCGGTCGGAGAAAGCTATTGAGGTCAACATTAGTATTATGAGAGCCTTCTCTGCAATGCGTAATTTCCTTGTGAACAATGCAGCTATATTCCAACGTATGGATCAATTGGAAATGAAGCAACTGAAAACTGATGAGAAAGTCGATGCAATTCTTGATAAGCTTGGTGATAATGA
>CAMWIH010000010.1 GCA_947174305.1 uncultured Porphyromonadaceae bacterium
CAGCGTGAGGCTCCGCGTTGCTCGTTCTACTCAGATGGGCACATGCCAGAGCCTCGATTCGTGGAACGAGTAACAGATACAGACCCTCGCGCTCTTTTTGTATATATACAAATGCCGATTCCGGAGAGTCTATAGGCACTGCAAATAGAAATGACACAAACTGAATTTCTTAGACTTGTCGGAGAAGTGAGGAATAATTGTGGGCTTGAATGTACGGGACCGAATTATTATGTCTTCATCCACAAGGATCTCAAAAGAGCCACTGTTAACCATACCGGCTATATCAGTATGGCTGATATAGCTTACGTAATAGTGGTATGTGCGTACAATTGGAAGAATCTGGGCTATGTTAACACATCTCTCACCCAACTGCTTATGGTAGATAGCTCTTTTAATCCCGTGGATTCCATTTCATTCGGGACATGGGATTTCAAAGGTCTCCAGTTTACTACTTATCCAGGACAGTGGTATGATAAATGGTGTCCTCTGCCGATGCTTGAATTATCCGCAGACAAGTCAGTAAATAATTATGAACCACGTTCATGTGATGAACCCGATACCTTTCCCGAATGGGAATGGCCAATTGTGGATATAAAGAATATGACTGAACTCCTAAAGTCGATCAATGAGTTTGTTGACTCTCATTAGAATTAACAAGTTAAGGATTGTATGAAACGTCTTATATGTACAATAATAGGGGTATTCCTTGTGTTTTTCACTTCATTTGTAGCCGCTTTCACCTATGAGTATCAGGGACAAACTCTGGAATACACTCTCATAACTGGAAAGACTTGTCAGGTTGCTCCTGGCAACTATATTAAGGGTGGAAATCAAATTTCTGGAGATCTTCACATTCCATCTCACGTAGTATATAATGATATAGAAATCCCTGTTGTTTCAATTGGAGAGTATGCCTTTTCCAAGAATTCAAATCTCATCTCTGTTGAAATTCCCAATAGTATTACTAGTATAAAAGAAAGCGCATTTGACAGATGCTCATCCTTAGCTACTATTAGGATGTCTGATGAAATTCAAAATCTGGGAGCCTGGTGTTTTTCTTTTTGTTCACAGTTGGACAGCATATCCTTGCCCGAAACGCTTGAATATATGGGTGACTATTGTTTTTGGGGGTGTTCTAATCTAAAATCAATCACTATCCCATCTTTAGTATCTGAAATAAATGATAATTGTTTTGGTCAGTGTACGGCACTCAAAAATATTCATCTCCCGGAAAATATAAAAAGAATTGGAAACGAAAGCTTTTATCGTTGCTACTCTTTATCCGATATTGAACTTCCTTCAAATGTAATTAGCATAGGAAAAGGGGGCTTTAAATCCTGTTCTAATCTTAAAAAGATAATAATTCCTGAAAGTATAGAGTCAATAGGAAATGAATGTTTTGCTTATAGTGGCCTTGAATCCATTGACCTGCCATCTTCATTACACTCTGTCGGATCCCAATGTTTTTATAAATGTGAAAACTTAAGGAATGCATCGGTAAATGCACCTATAGGTACATCTTGTTTCTTTGGCTGTGATTTAGAATCACTATATTTAAATAGTTTTCCCGATTACTCTGAGGATGCATATCAGAGTATTACCACAGATACTCTTATAATAGGTTCTGGAATTTCCAGATTGATATTGGGTATATACGTACTACCTAAAGGAGCAGCAAATTCAAGATATGAAAATCTTCTACTGAGTTGTCCCAAAAAAATTATTATTGAAGATAGTGATAATGAGCTTCAAATTGGATGGATAAAAGATAGCAGGGGATCTGATTTTCAGTCTGAGTATGATAGAAATTCCCCTAACTTCTATTGGGGACCGCCATCATGGGGATCAGAATTAACAGATTTATATGTTGGAAGATCCTTAGTAGGATGTGAAATGAAAACCTCTTCAATTGTGTCTCTGACTTTAGGTCCGAAATTAAACACTTTTAGTTTGGGAACAAAATTATATGATTTATCAGCATTAGATAAATTAAACTACTTAAATAGCTTGAATCTGATACCACCAAAAATAGGTATTGTATCAACTGAGCAATACCAAAATTTAAAAATAAAAGTTCCAACTGAATCTTTATCAAAATATATAGACGATCCGGTATGGAAAAACTTTAAAAGTTTAGTTGAAGAGATTCCTACCTCAATTGATTTAATTAGTTCTGACTACAATACAGACACGTCAACAGTGATCTATGATCTTAAAGGAGCGAACATAGCAGGTCAAATCAGCTCTCTTGCTCCCGGGATCTATATCGTGCGTCAGGGCAATACGATGAAGAAGATTATCGTGAAATAATACCTCTTCAAAAAATAGTCCCTCTTAATAGTTCTCCCAATGATCCCTTTTCAAAAGGTTGCATCTAAAAAGAAAGCGCTTTCCGATCGCCGGGAAGCGCTTTCAGTTTTAATGAAGAAGCATATACTTACAAGATGGAGAAGTTTATATGTCACGAATATTGAGGGAAATATGAGAAACTGATATTATGTCGTAGATGCCAGGGTGTCGTAAAATTAGAGATTAATTTAAAGTTGTACTTTAAGAACTGAAAAAATTTAAATCGATAATGCTATTGATTCGGCTATGGAGTTAAGGTAGAGGAATGTTTCACGACCTGAGGGGAGTGGGGTTTGGGGGGCGAGAATCAGAAGGCGTCCTTGGGAACAACGCTCAAAATCATGGGCGGCAGGTTTCTCTCTTTCGCTTAAGGGTTTATTTGTAAGAAGTATTATTTTACCGTTTGCATTCTCACATTGTCGCCTGACTTCCTTTTCCGCCGGAGAGATAAAAGGGGATACCAAAACTCCTCCATTTTCAGAGATATGTTTCCACCGGTTATATTTGGCCGCTTTTATTGATTCCGAATCAGCCCGGTGAATTACAACGGGGCCTTTAAATGGATTGTAGAACAACTGAATGTTTCCGTATGATTGCCAATAGGAACCTTTTATTTCGGTATTGTTGATGCGCTGAAAGAACCCCGGTTTTTCTTTTCTTTCCAATAATCTTTTGGGATTCTCGATGATATAGGTAATGATGGTTTCAAGACTATGGATGGGCCGGAGATAACGGTCGTGGAAGTCGGGAGTGAAAATATTTTTGATGGCCGGGAATATCTCTCTGATGATCTGTCCTGTCTTTACCTTCATCATTCCGATATAGCTTCCGATAGCTCTCGGAAGATAATTGCGGGCAAAGATGGCGAAATGGATATGATCTGGCATGATGACATATTGGAGAATCTGCAGGGATGGACAAAGTTTTGGGAAATTGAGAATCTGCTGTTCTATTATTTCTCCAATGGTAGATCTTGTTACTAAAGGAGTGGAGGAAGTTCCGGAAACGTATGAGAAAACCGGACAGGAAGCGGCCTTTGAAATGGTTATATGATAGATGCATCGGCTTCTGTAATCATGTTTTGGATCTCTGCCCATAAGATTTTTTTTTGATTAATATTATGCCGCAAGCGGCTATGCAGGAGACGGAGCCTCGGAGACTTTTCCGGCCGCAAGGGGCTATGCAGGAGACGAAGCCTCGGAGACTTTTCCGGCCGCAAGCGGCTATGCAGGAAACGGAGGCTCGGAGAGTTTTCTGCCTGAAGCGGCAGTGCGGGAGACGGAGGCTCGGAGACTTTTCTGCCGCAAGCGGCTATGCAGGAGACGGAGCCTCGGAGACATTCCGGCCGCAAGCGGCTATGCAGGAAGGGAGGCTCGAAGAGTTTTCTGCCTCAAGCGGCAATGCAGGAGAGGGAGGCTCGGATAGTTATTGTTGCTCATGTCCGTTTGTCGCATGGATCGCTTGCGAGCCAATAAAAGCGAAAAATCTCGCAGGCATTTTTGCTTGCGAGATTCAGGCCGCTTATCAAATTTTTGCGGAGTGACCGAGATTCGAACTCGGGATACGCTTTTGGCGTATACACGCTTTCCAGGCGTGCCTCTTCAGCCACTCGAGCACCACTCCTTAATTATTTTCTTTTTTTTGCGCTCCTTGATTGTTATTTTTCTTTTTTATGAGGAGGTTTCCCTCTTTCACATTGCGAAGTTAATGCTTTTCTCTGAATTAACAATAATTTTTTATCACTTTTTTTGTAAATTTGCGTAATTTTTAATTGAAACGGTTTTCTTCCTAAAAACGGATGATGCGGATTTCAATAAATTATGGATTATTCCTACTTCACTCTTTCTGAAAATATCAAAATGAAAAAGACTATAAAGAAATTCAGGGTAGCAGTGATATGTGCCGGGCTCGCTCTTGCAACAGTGCTTTCAGGTTGCGGAAAGAAAAGTGAGGAGACCGACAGCTCCCTTCCTTCAGGATTCAATAAGAAGTCAGACACCGAGAAAGTGGCTTATATGATGCGCACTGCTTCGCCGGATTCTGTGGCACGTTTCGTGATGAATGCATCGTTGGGGAAAATCAAGGGAGTGCAATTGGATTCTTTGGCACAGGTGGAGCTATATATAGTTTCAAACTATGATTCCCAGAAACAGTTGCAATATGCCGAAGAGTCAGTAAGGCTTCAGGATCAGCTAACTCTTGCACAGCGCATGCAACTCTTTAAAAAGGGTTCTGCAGATGACCCTATCGGCTTTGGACTCGACCTCGGCCTGGGCTACCTCTCCATAATAAGAGAAAAGAACCTCTCGGCCAAGGATGTGGAGAAGGAGATAAAAGATTTCAAGACGGAATGTAAGGAGGATACTGCCACTTATCGACGCTTCGTGATTGGCTTCACCGAAGCCCTTCGTCAGGATAAGGATAAGGATGTGAAGAAAGAGATTTATGACCGCTTCATAAATCTGGATAGGAATTGAGTTCATAAATGCGGATAGGAATTGAGTTCATAAATGCGGATAGGAATTGAGTTCATAAATCAGGGAAGTAAATAAATCAAGAAAAATAAGTTAAGATAAGGAAAAAACACATATAGATATGAAAAAAATATCAGATTACTCAGCGCAGATGGAGAAATATGTCCGTGAAGTTAATCTTCCCGGAGGAGTGTTATCCACACTTTACCAGCCAATCTCTTACGCCCTTGCTTCGGGCGGAAAACGTCTGCGCCCCTCGTTGCTGTTAATGGCGGCTGATGCTTTCGGTGGAAAAGCCGCCGATGCTTTCTCTCCAGCTGCCGGGATAGAGGTGTTCCATAACTTCACTTTGCTTCACGACGATGTGATGGATAATTCCGACACACGTCGTGGCCGCCCATCGGTATTTGCAAAATGGGGACTCAACACGGCAATCCTTTCGGGCGACACTATGCTCACCCTTGCCACTCAGCTCATCTCAAACGTTGAGGATAAACTTCTTCGCCCCGTGCTTGATGCCTTTAACGCTATGGCTATCCGGGTATATGAAGGACAACGTCTCGACATGGATTTCGAAACATCAGATTCAGTGACCCTTGACGACTATATCCGCATGATAATGGATAAGACCGGTTCTCTGATAGGAGCTTCAGCCAAGATAGGAGCTCTGATAGGCGGTGCATCGGAAAAGGATGCCGAGAAGATGTATGAATATGGCATGATGCTTGGAGTTGCATTCCAAATTCAGGATGACTGGCTTGATGTGTTCGGCGATTCAACCACATTCGGCAAGCCGATCGGAGGAGATATCAATAATAACAAGAAGTCATATCTGGTGCTTAAGGGATATGCTTCAGGAGGACCCGAGGCTGAGGCCCTTCGCGAGGCAATGAGCTTGCCGGCCGGAGACACTAAAGTGAAGGTTGTGACCCGCATATATGAGAAGATGAATCTTTCGGCCATTTGCCGTCAGGAGATAGCCTCATATTCAGCCAAGGCGTTGGCCGCTCTTAAATCCACTTCGCTCAGCGATGACGACAAGGCTGCGTTCAGAGCCGTTGTTGAAAAACTTACCGGAAGAAAGAAATGACCGATACGCATACCCACCTCTATATGGGTGAATTTGAGAATGGGGGTGATGAAGCAGTGAAGCGTGCCATCGATGCCGGCGTCGGGATGATGATTTTCCCGGCCGTCGATTCCTCCACCTTTGAACAGATGCGGCAACTTAATCAACTCTATCCCGAAAACACCCGGATTGCCATTGGTCTCCACCCCACAGAATTAGGGGAGGACTGGGAGCGCCAGCTTGATGAAATGGAGCGAATGCTTGAAGAAAGTCCTACTGCCTATAATGCCATAGGTGAAACCGGGATTGATCTCTACTGGGATGCCTCCAATCTTGAAAATCAGAAGAAGTCGTTTGGCCGTCAATATGAATGGGCGCAGAAACATAAGCTCCCTCTGATCATTCATTGCAGGGAGGGTATAGAACCGGTTCTTGAAGTGATATCATCTCACGAAGGAGAACAGCCCGAGCTTGTGTTTCACAGTTTTACTTACGGCCCGGAGGAGGTGAAGCGGATTCGTGAAGTTTGCAACCCTTGGTTTGGAATCAACGGAGTGGCCACGTTCAAGAATGCTACGGCTGTGAGAGAAGCGGTAAAGGAGATAGGGATTGACCGAATCCTTCTCGAAACCGATTCGCCATATCTTGCTCCCGTGCCTCACAGGGGGAAGCGCAACGAAAGCGCATATCTTCCTGCAGTCTGTGCAAAAGTAGGGGAGGTGTTAGGGCTGCCTGCTGAAGAGGTGGAACGCATCACTGATGCCAATGCAAAAGAAGTATTTAAATTATAGAAGTTGTATAATCAGCTTCCTAAAGCGAAAATAAGTGTTTTCATTTCCGCTACAACAACCGGTGGCGATCTTTCTGCTCGTCCTCCTTATAATATTGCTCGGGCCATTGCTTTTCCGGCGATTGAAGATTCCGCAGATCGTGGGTCTGATACTCGCCGGCATAGCGGTAGGTCCTTACGGTTTCAATCTGCTTGACAGAGATGCGAGTTTCCGGATCTTCGGTGAAGTAGGCATCCTTTACATAATGTTTTTGGCTGCTGTGGAGATTGATATGTACCATCTTCGGAAGTATCTGAAGAAAGGTATAATCTTCGGCCTCCTCTCCTTCATTCTGCCGATGCTTTTCGGAATATTCGGCTCGCGCTATGCCTTTGGCGTTGACTGGACCACCTCTGTACTCATAGCCTCGATGTATGCGTCGCATACTTTGGTAAGTTATCCTACGGTCAGCAAATTCGGACTCTCCACACAGAGGGCGGCGGTAGTGGCCGTATGCGGAACAATCGTGGCCGTGCTCCTTGCCCTCCTTGCCTTGGCACAGGTGGTGACGGTTCATCTGCGCGGTTCCTTTGTCTGGCTTGATGTGTTACGGCTTTTCGGACTGATGGGAATCTATGCAATTGTGGTGGGATATTCCTTCCCTTGGCTCACCCGTAAATTCTTCAAGCAGAACAATGAATCTGTAAGTCAATTCATCTTCATACTTGCTCTCGTATTTGTTGCCTCCCTTCTTGCCAAACTTATTGGACTCGAAGCAATCCTCGGAGCCTTTTACGCCGGCTTGGTGCTTAACAGGATGATACCCGACCGTTCCTCGCTGATGCGAAACATACGGTTTGTAGGGAATGCCATTTTTATTCCATACTTCCTTATGGGAGTGGGGATGCTGATCAATGTCGGAGTTATTCTGAAAGGCTGGAATGTGGCGTGGGTGGCCGCGAACATGACCGCTGTGGCTCTTTTCGCCAAATGGCTTGCATCATACGGAGCAATGAAACTATTCGGATTCTCGGCGGTTGACCGCCAGTTGATGTTCGGCTTGTCATCGGGCAAGGCCGCGGCAACGATTGCTGCCACAATGATTGGATTTGAATATGGCATGCTGAGCGAGGATGTGATGAATGGAGCAGTTGTAATGATTCTCTTCTGTTGCATCGTCTCCTCAGTCACCACAGAACGGGCTGCCAAAAAGATTAGGATGGCTCTATCGGCAGAAGACCTTTCACATGAGGATCTTGGGCGAGGTGAGTTTGCACGTCAGCTCGTGGCAATCTCCAATCCCCTTACAGCCTCCGGATTGATGAAGTTGGCCATATTTATGCGTGCCAAGGAGAATACAAGCGAGATCACCACCTTGTTTGTCAGGACCAACGACGACACCGCAATGAAAGCAATGGGACGCAACGCTTTGCGCGATGCCGTGCAAGTGGGTGAGAATGCTGATATGGTGGTGAAGAGTATTGAGCGATTTGACATAAATGTGGCCTCGGCATTGAATAATGTAGGGAAGGAGGAGAACAGCACCGACATCATCATAGGGCTGCATCGAAAGAGCAACATTGTGGATTCATTCTATGGCACCATGATTGAACAGCTGCTGCGTGCCACCCACAAGATGATTTTCATGTCGAGGTGTTTCGTTCCCCTCAACACGGTAAACCGAATCTTCACTGTCGTGCCTGAGAATGCGGAGTTTGAGACAGGGTTCCAGCTCTGGATAATGAGGATTGCAAACTTGGGAGCACAGATAGGGGCAAAGCTGATAATCCTGGCCTATGGCGGAACAATAGAGTATATGAGATCGGCTCTTGAAGAGGGTGGATATGAAGTGAGATATGAATTCCGCACAATGAGCTCGTGGGATGATTTCATTCTTCTGTCAGGAGAAGTGAAGGAGGAGGATATTCTCACTGTCGTTGCCGCCAGAAAGGGATCGCTCTCATATTCATCCGACCTTGAGAATATGCCCGGTTTCCTCGGGAAACATTTCAGCCGTCATAACCTGATGATTGTTTATCCGAAGCAATTCTGATGAAAGAAATATTGAGGGGATATAGTTATGAGTTCTGAGGGTGGTGAGTGAGGAGAAAAATTGATAAGAAAGATAACAATATATGGAAAAGAATTCAAAAATATATGTAGCCGGCCATCGGGGAATGGTTGGCTCGGCCATTGTCCGTGAGCTCCACCGACAAGGTTACGACAATATCATCACACGTACGCATAAGGAACTTGACCTCACCGACCAGAAGGCAGTGAACGAATTTTTTGCCGAGGAGAAGCCTGAATATGTATTTCTTGCCGCGGCGAAAGTTGGCGGAATAGTTGCCAATGCCAATGCGCTTGCCGACTTCATGTATGAGAACATGATGCTTGAAATGAATGTCATCAATGCGGCCTGGCGTAATGGCTGCCGCAAGCTTGAGTTTCTCGGCTCCTCCTGCATCTATCCGCGAATGGCTCCACAGCCAATGCCGGAGTCGTGTCTGCTAACTTCCGAACTTGAAAAGACCAATGAAGCATACGCTTTAGCAAAGATTTCCGGTCTGAAATATTGTGAATTTCTCAACCGACAGTATGGCACCGACTACATTTCAGTCATGCCTACAAATCTATACGGTCCTAACGATAATTACCACCCCGAACATTCACACGTTCTTCCGGCCCTCATCCGCCGGTTTCATGAAGCCAAGGAAGCGGGAATAAACAGTGTGACCTGTTGGGGCGACGGAAGTCCGCTGAGGGAGTTCCTTTATGTTGACGACCTGGCCAACCTGTGTGTATTCCTCATGAATAACTATTCAGGTAATGAAACAGTGAATGCCGGCACAGGAAAGGAGCTGACAATAAAGGAGCTCACCGAATTGGTTGCTTCGGTTGTAGGTTATGAGGGAAAAATCGAGTGGGATACGACGCGTCCCAACGGCACCCCCCGGAAACTTCTTGATGTGAGCAAAGCCACAGCATTAGGCTGGACCTACACCACAGAACTTCCCGAAGGGATACGTTTGGCTTACGAAGATTTCCTCACCAACCCTATGCGGGCCGAGAGATAAGTTCTTTAAGTTTATGGGATGTAAGTAGGATAGGAGCGAGCCGGTAATTACCGGTTACGCTCCTTCACTATTCCGTGGCGGAAGGCATACAGAAGCTCGATAAGTTCATCAATCTGTCCCTGCAGTTCTTTCCCTTTGTCAGTATCGCGAACCCTCATGCGATGTGCGCTCATCTCCACAAGCTGGGTGGTGCTCACGATATCGGTGCCGTGAATCACGGCATCCTCAGCGGAAGAGAATGGCTCGTGCTTCACAAGCTGGAAGCCACGGCTGTGATAGACAAGGGTATATCCCGCTATTCCTGTAGTGTTATGGTAGGCCCTCGAGAAACCGCCGTCAATCACCATCAATTTGCCGTTTGCCTTGATAGGAGATTCCCCTTTCCCTTGCTTCACCGGAACGTGACCGTTGATTATGTGCCTGTGTTCACCGGTGACACCAAATTCATCAAGAATCATATCGCACACCTCTTCATTGTCACGCCATTTATAATAGAAGCCTTTCTCCTCCTTATGAATCTCCTTATCATTGATGAAATAGCGTTCGAAAGTTGACATCTTCGCCTTGTCAAATAGTGGTGAATCGTGGCCGCACCAGATATACCAATAATAGTCGGTGGCAAATTCGCGAAGCTCTTTGGGTGCGTCATCATTGAAAGCCGTGCGCATAAGTCGCTCCGTCTCCTTATAGAGTTCTTTCCCTTTATAAGGTTTTCCATTTATCTCCACTTCCTTCAAAGAGCCATCCTCATTGAGCGGCATCGAAGCATGGAATAGGAGATTGGAGTTATATACACCATAAAGAGACCCATTGGCAAGCAATCTATCCACATGTTTCCTGAGTCCCGTGCTTATCAGGAAAGAGTGGTGAAGTTTCTCCACCAGTTCCTTCTCCTCTGGGGTAAGTTCGTAGGGATTCTTTGGGTCGATGGTCGGGAAATCGGTATCGTTAAGTTCAAATTCCTTGCCGTCAACAATCACGGTTCCCTTTTCATAGTCAATGGCACCAAGAAGTTTCCTATCTGCCATATTCCATTGGGGATATTTATCTATAAGCGCCCCTTCAAGTTTGAACTGGATAATGCTTATAGCCTTGTGCATCTTGGCAAGGAGGCGAAGAGATTTCTCATTGGGAACAGAGAGGTCTGTGTCAAGTTTCGGCTTGAAGGGGGTGCAGGGGTCATTGCCGTAGGTCTCCATGGCAAATGTGGCTAAAGGGAGAATGTTGATGCCATAACCGTCTTCTATGGTGTTCATATTGTTATATCGCATCGACACACGAAGCACATTGGCAATGCAGCAATCATTACCTGCGGCCGCTCCCATCCATAACGCATCGTGATTTCCCCATTGGATATCATAAGCTTCGAAGCGCCCGAGCATATCCATAATGATATGCGCACCTTGCCCACGGTCATATATATCTCCAAGAATGTGTAGATGGTCGATGCTAAGTTTCTGAATTACATTACACATGGCCACGATAAAGGCATCGGCCTGTCCTGTGGATATGATTGTTTCGATGATACGGTTGAAATAGCCCTGCTTGTCATTATCAGAGGGAGACTCGTGCAGAAGTTCCTCGATGATATAGGCAAACTCTTTCGGAAGGGCCTTCCTCACCTTTGAACGGGTATATTTCGATGAAACCGATTGACAGACCTTTATGAGCTGATGAAGCGTGACATGGTAAAAATCTGTAAGGTCGGTTTCTGAAGTGTGAATGAGTTGCAGCTTCCTCTCCGGATAGTAGATTAGGGAGCAGAGTTGCCTGATTTCTGCCTCACGCACGGAGTTGCCGAACACTTCCGTCACTTTTCGCTTGATGTTCCCCGAGGCATTCCTTATGATATGGCCGAACGCCTCATGTTCGCCATGGAGGTCGGCCACAAAGTGCTCCGTGCCTTTGGGCAGGTTGAGGATAGCCTCAAGGTTGATAATCTCTGTGCTTGCCGCAGAGATTGTGGGGAAAGACTGAGAAAGGAGTTCGAGCAGACGCTTATCCTTCTCTACTGTTTTCGGAGTCAGGTTTTCAATAAATGTGTTGCCCATAATGGTATAGATTAGGTTGTAGAGTATTACTCAGTTTGCGGTTTTCATTCTTTCGAATTGAGCCGGATCGCCCACCACCCAGATTGTATCCCCGGCTTGAAGCACCACATCAGGTGTTGGCTGTATGAAGAGATCTTCGCCACGTTGTATCTTCACAATCATGGAATAATAATCTTTCTGGATGTCGGTCTGCCCGAGAGGCATTCCGATGATGGGGGAGGAATCCGTGAGCTGGATGCTGCTGAGTTCAACCTTGGGCTGAATGGAGGGTGCTACAGCCGATTTGCGCCAACATTCAATATCTTCATTCAATGCTTTCAGCTGATCGTCGGTGCCTATGACTCCCAAAATGTCTCCCGGGAAGATTCTTGCCATGGCAGAAGGTAGCGGCATATAGTCATCTCCGCGCTGAATGCTCGAAACGCTCACTCCGTAATCCCTTCGCAACCCGGAATCCTTTAACCTGTCGCCCACAAATGGGGAAGAGGATCCAACTTCAATATAAGCCTGATGGAGGTCGTCGATAAGGTTATTGTTGATACCGAGCCGGGTGTTTTCGCGTATATTGAGGTTATCCATAAAACGGGTCTCCATATTGCGGTAACGGGCCGTCAGTTTAGTTGAGGCAAAGATCATCACGAGAATGAAGCATCCCAAGCCTACGAGCCAACCGATGAGGGTTGAATAAGCCAAGGTGCAGAAATATACAATAAAGAAAAGGGTTATCAGATAACGTATGATACGCATCGCCACCAACGGCACATCATAGAAAGAGGCCGACTGGTGAAGCCTCATTCTTTCATCAGGCTCCGTGGTTGAGAAGGAGAGGGCAAAAAGGAATGGAGCCATTGCGATTATTGTAAGGATGGTGGCTATGAGATGACCGAAATTCTCGAAATGCCCTTCAAGTAATGGGAAAAGGAACTGTTGCGACACTAAAATTTCAGCAAAGAGTATCACGGAGTAGAGCAGGATACGCCATAGGTATCTCTTTAAAATAGCCCGCCATAACTGCTTGGTCTCGTTGGAATCGGTAACCTGTTTTGAATATCTGGAGATAAGGAAATTGAGGCCTTTGGGGAGATGCCGTTCCACTATTCCGTAAGCTCCGTCGGCCATAGTGATGAAATATGGGGTGGTGAAGATGGTCAGCACCGAAACAGCGACAATAATTGGATAAATTGAGGGATTAAGCACACCGAGCGACATACCGAGCGAAGCTATGATGAAAGAGAACTCACCCACCTGTGTCAAAGTGAAACCGCTTTCCATGGCCACCTTAAGGTTCTGTCCGGTCACAAGCATTCCGAGTGTGCCGAAAATAATCATTCCGACGATCACCACAACGGCAAGTATAAGGATTTGCCACCAGTAGGTAGCCAACACAGAGGGGTCAACCATCATACCCACAGAGATAAAGAAAACAGCCCCGAAAAGGTTCTTTATAGGGCTGATCACCTTCTCCATCCTCTCCGCTAAAACCGTGCCGGCGAGAATCGACCCCATCACAAACGCACCCAATTCCAAGGAGAAACCGCAGATTACACTGAATATGGCCATTGAGAAACATAACCCCATCGACACAACAAGCAGAGTCTCATCATTGAGAAATTCCCTTGACTTTGTGAGGAATGTGGGGAGGATATACACACCCACCAGAAACCAGATAATGAGGAAGAAGAGAAGCTTTGCAATAGACATAAGCAGTTCCATCCCCTTCACATCACCCATGGCAAGAGAGGAGAGAAGCACCAGCATCAAGACAGCGAAGAGATCTTCAATGATAAGCACCGACAGCACCAGGGAGGCGAATTTCTTCTGCTTCAGACCGAGGTCGTCGAGCGATTTCATAATTATGGTGGTTGATGACATGGATATCATTCCGCCCAGGAAGATGCAGTTGATGGAATTCAGGCCAAGTATCTTTCCTACACCGAAACCGGCAAAGGTCATTCCGGTAATGATTATCAATGCCGTGACGATAGCTGACGAGCCGGAGTTCATCAGTTTCTTAAAAGAAAATTCCAGACCGATGGAAAACATCAGCACCACAATGCCGAGATCGGCCCAGAATGTTATATTCTCTAAATTTGAAATTGAGGGGAGATAAGTGAATTTGGGACTTGCCAGGAATCCGGCAAGGATATATCCAAGCACCACAGGTTGCTTCAGTTTCTTGAAAAGGAGCGTAACGATTGCGCCCAATAGAAGAATCCACGCTAAGTCGGCAATCAGGCCGTTGGTGTGTTCCTCTTCCGACATTGACTTGGCGTCATCAGGATTAATCTCCATTTCCATTTTCTGAGAGGCCTGCACAATGGTTTCCTGTGTCAGTTCGGAGTATGCGGATGATAAGGGGAGTGTGAGCATTTTGTCAAGTTATAGGTTTTAGTTATGAGTTATAAGCTACAAGCTATGAGAACGGGTTAATGTTCCTGACTTTGCCGTCGTTTCCTGAGCTCAGACCTCAGCACGGCTTTATGTTGGATTCTCTGAATCACATACAGGTTATAATATGAGAGGATAAGTGTGGTGAGCGGCAACCCGATGATTAGGCCCATGAAACCTAACAGTGAGCCCCAGATTGAGAGGGAGAGAAGTATGATTGCAGGATTCAACCCCATTGCCTTACCCATAATCTTGGGAGTTAGGAAAAGGTCCTGAATGCACTGCACTATGATATAGACAGCCATGCTTTCCCAGAAAATCATCCAGAAGTTACCTCCTGTGCTCACGGTCCATACCAGACATAGCACCGTTGTTATAGGCAGGGATATTATCTGAAGATAAGGCACCATATTCAGGATTCCGATGAAAAGTCCGAGCACAACGCCCATAGGTAGCCCGATTATCAGGAAACCGATTGAGAAAAGTATTCCAACAATCAAGGCTATGAGAAACTGACCACGAAAATACCGGTTCATCGCATTCTTAATATCGTCAAAGATACGGAACACCCTGTGCCGGTGGCGGTGAGGCACCAATTGGCGGAAACTCAGCATCAGTTTTTCGTAGTCGAGCATTATGAAGATTACGTAAAGAATAACGATGAGCCAGCTCACCATACCGAAGATGAATGCAAGAGAATTGCTTAGGAAGCTCCAGGATTTGGATATGCTCGACTTTATGAGTGACGACCATTCGTCGCGCGACAAAAGCTGAGATATTTCATTGAGATCGAGATTCTCCTTTATGAAATTGTGAATGTTCTGCGAGATATAGGGTATATCGATCTGAGTTGTGGCATACTTCCGTATCATGTCGGCCATTGATTCGCATTCCGATACAAGGTAGGGTATAAAGATGACGCAGAAGATTCCCACAGCCACACACGCTTCAAGAATGGTGAGAATCACCGGGATAAAGCGTGAAGAGATGTGGAGCCAACGCATATTCCACTTCACGATAGGCTCGAGCATATAGGCTATAAGACAAGCTACAAGGAAAGGGAGAAGCACACCCTTCAGATAATCGAGGAGGATAAGCGTAACCACAACGGCACATATCGAGAAGACGATTCTGACGACTCGGTCGAAAGTGTAGGGTCGGCGCACATCTATGTTCGGCTCCATAGGCAAGGGAGGGAGAGGATTGGTTTGGTGGAATGTGAATTTAGAAGTATTTTAAAACACTTCTTTGCTTAAAGGGAGAATTTAGTTCTTCAAATATACAACTTTTTTTGTAAATTTGTTGAGAATATGATGAGAAAAAGAGAAAAAAAGAGAAAAATAGCTTTACAGCCGTTGTTACTGCTTCTGCTTCTTGCAGTAACCGGAGTGAGTGCGTGGGCAGGCCCCGTTGAGGAATTTGCCTCATCAAGAGGAATATCTTCTGCCTCTTCGGCTGTCATGATTACTGATTTACGCACGGGCGAGACAGTAGTTTCCTATCATCCGGATCTCTCTCTTGTTCCGGCGAGCATTATGAAGAGTGTCACGGTAGCCGGACTGCTCAGTCACAGTGACCCTGACAATAAATATCTTACGGATGTCATGATTACCGGCCCGGCAGTGAATGGAGTGCTCGGCGGCGATCTGCTGATTAAGGGAAGTGGAGACCCAAGTCTTAACTCCCGATATGTCACAGGAAGCGGCGACATAGTTAAGGAGATAGTCAAAGCTCTGCAGGACCGTGGAATAAACCGGATTAAAGGTAAGATCCGGGTGGATGAAAGTATATGGAGCGGTCCGGCCACATGCCCTACATGGGGTATGGGCGATCTGGCCCAATCGTATGGCACCGGTCAGCACGGCCTCAACTTTGAAGATAATGCTTCCGGTAAGAAATCAATTTCAAATCCGGCAGGAGTTTTCATGTCAAGGTTAAAGACAGCCCTGACCTCAGGAGGAATTGTTCTTGAAAACGGAGACCTTCCGGAAGGGCAAAGCAAATTGCTTTTGTCGCACGAATCCGTGCCTTATGATGAGATTATGCGTTCCTGTATGATGCGGAGCGACAATCAGTATGCCGAAGCAATGTTGCGAACCTTGGCAGTGCTACAAGGTAAGCCGGGTTCAACTGCTGAGGGTGCCAAAGTAAATACAGATCTATGGACACGCAACCGTGCCCCTATGACAGGAGTCCATATAGAGGATGGCTCAGGTCTGTCGAGGCAGAACAGGGTGACTGCATCATTTATGACACATGTGCTTAAAAAGATGTGGCATGATCCCTACTATGTTTCCTTCTTCCCGCTGGCAGGACAAGAGGGGACCTTGCGCAATTTTCTTAAGGATACTCCTCTTGAAGGCTATCTGGCCATGAAAACGGGAAGCATGAACGGAATCCAGTGTTATGCCGGATATAAACTTAATGATGACTATGAGCCGACTCATACGGTGGTTTTCATCCTTAATGACATGCCTAACCGGGCAGAGGCCCGTAAGGCTGTGGGCAATCTCCTCCTTAAGGTTTTCGAAAGAGAGTAGCCTTGGGGAAAGATATAAGAAATCCCGATGTCGGGAGACTTTAAATTGAATTCTTAACTAACTCAAAAAATATATATGAAAATAGATATTGAGGGCATAAAGGACGCTGTTTATGAGTTTGAAGGACTGCTTGAACTCGCCGAATTGCGGGAGGATAAGTTGCAGGCCCTTCTTCCCTTGATGAAAAATAAACTCGACATAATCAACACCCTCTTCAATGACGCATCCGAAGATGAGGATATCCCCGATGTTGAAGAGGAGGAGGAAACAGTCACCATCGCAGATGAGGAACCGATATCCATTTCAGAGGATGATGAACCGGTTTCTCTCGATATAATCAGTGCATACGATGAGAAGGATGTTGAACCTTCTGATATAAATATCGTCAGCATGGAGAATATTTCTGATGATGAGGAGGAACTTCCTGAGGTGAAAGAGTCCGAACCGGAAGATGAGGAACCGATGTTTGTGGCTTCAGATGACGATCAGCAGGAGGAGATTGTATCGTCAAAGCTATTCGCTGATGCGGCAGGGCCGAAACCGGCGTTCTGCATAAACGATCGTTTCCGTTTCCGTCGCGAACTCTTCAATAATTCTGATGCCGATTTCAACGCAGCGATGGATCTTGTGGCCACTATGGATGATTATGAAGAGGCGGAAGATCATTTCATCGGTGATCTTGGCTGGGATTTTGAAAAGCCTGAGGTGATGGATTTCATGGCCATCATCCGTAACTATTTCGATAAATAAAATCCTTAAAAAAATAAGCAGTGGCTGGAAAATTATACATAGTGCCCACTCCTGTAGGAAATCTTGAAGATATGACTATGCGGGCCATCCGTGTGCTGAAGGAAGCGGATATTATTCTTGCTGAAGATACCCGCACAAGCGGTGTGCTGATGAAGCATTTCGATATCAAGACGCCGATGCAGAGTCATCATAAGTTTAATGAACATCAGACATGTCAGCATATCGTTGACCGTCTTGAGGGAGGCGAAGTGATGGCTCTTGTTTCGGATGCCGGCACACCGGGCATTTCCGACCCAGGTTTTCTTCTCTCCCGGGCGTGTCGTGAACGCGGAATAGATGTGGAATGTCTTCCCGGTGCCACTGCCTTTGTCCCGGCACTTGTATCTTCCGGACTGCCATGCGACCGTTTTGTTTTTGAAGGATTTCTTCCTTTGAAGAAGGGGAGGGCAACACGGCTTTCCGAACTGGCTTCCGATTCTCGTACAACTGTAATATATGAATCGCCATTGCGACTTGCACGCACACTGCGTCAGCTTGCCGAGACCTTTGGAGCAGACAGGCAAGGGGCAGTGTGCAGGGAGATTTCCAAGCTTCACGAAACGATAAAGAAGGGGACGCTGGGAGAACTTTCAGAGTTTTATGCAGTGAACCAAGCAAAGGGTGAAATTGTTATAGTCATCGAAGGCTGTCCGAAACCGGAAAAATCTTCTTCCCGTCGTTCGGAAGATGAGGACTGAACTTTGAGAAACTGGGCGACCGCAATCCTATAGGAATTATAATAACGCAAATCGAAATAATATGAAAAAGAACCTTTTGTTAATCGGTCTTGGAGCAATTCTTTTGTCTTCCTGCGCCGGCAATGGAAAGAAAGCAGAGGAGGATTCAATGAAGATTGCCGACCTCACTGCTGAGTATAAGGAAGCTACAAGCTATAATGATTCACTTCTTCTCCTGATGGGCGATATCTACACCGGTCTCGACTCCATCAACATGCAGGAGGGTCTTCTCTACAATATGGGTTCAGGCGATAGCCCCGATCGTCGTGCTGAGATTCGACAGAATCTTTCTAATATAAAGGCCCGTTTGGCCGCCAATCGTCAGCTCCTCGAACAGATGGAGGCAAAATTGTCATCATCAGGCAATGAGAACAGTGTGCTTAAAAAGACTATCTCTCAGCTTAAGGCACGAATCGAGAGTCAGGATCAGAAGATTGCACAGCTTGAAAAAGAGCTTTCAAGTGCAAAGGGTCAGATTGAGACTTTGAACACTCAGGTTGCAGAGGGTCAGGAACAGTTGAAGACTGAAACTGCCGCTAAGGAAGAGGCTCAGGCCGAAGCAAAAGAGGCAAACGAACAGGCAGTTCAGGCCGCCAATGAAGCCAACCGCATTTACTATGCCATCGGAAGCAACAAGGAGTTGAAGAAGAAAGGTCTCCTTGAGAAGAAGTTCTTAGGTGCGACTAAGGTTTTGAAGGGTGATTTCGATGCTTCATATTTTGTGGCTGGCGACAAGCGAACTCTCAAATCAATTCCGACGAGCGCCAAGAAAGTTAAGATCTGGACCAATATGCCCGAAGGTTCTTATCAGATTGTAGGCGAAAAGGATGGTCCCAAGACAATCGAGATTACAGATCCCGCCAAGTTCTGGAGCTTGAGCAACCATCTGATCATCCAGACCGATAATTGATGGTGCTGTTAACTCACGCTACAATGCAATATGAGAAGTTATCATTTAAACGAATATAATGAACAAAATTAATATTATAGAGAATAGGCCGCGACAGCATCGCGGCCTTTACCGCAATGTGGCAGTTCCCCCGACAATCGTGGCCTCGGCCCTTCCGTCGCTGGCGTTTAATGTTAACGAGATTCAGCCTCCCCACTGGTGGACAGGTATGAAAGATCCTTCGCTTCAGCTTCAGGTTTTCGGTAAGGATATCCGTGCGGCTGAAGTCAAGATTGACTATCCCGGTGTTACCCTTGATTCGATGGCTCGTCTTGACGGCACTCCCGACTGGCAATTCCTTTATCTTTCCATTTCTCCGGAAGCGAAGCCGGGTAAATTCAAGATTGAATGGAAAGAGGGGAAGAAGAAAATCAGCCGTGAATATGAACTCAAGGCGCGTAGGGCACAGCGTGGCGCAAAGGGATTCAGTTCGGCCGATGTGCTGTATATGGTCATGCCCGACCGTTTTTCCGATGGCGACCCCTCCAATAATAACTCATCTTCATTAAGGAATCCCGTAGGGGCCGATAGAAGTAACCCCAACCGGCGACATGGCGGCGACATACGGGGACTTATCAATCACGCCGATTATATCGACTCTTTGGGTATGACCACTCTCTGGGTGGCTCCGGTGCTTGAAAACGATATGAGGGGAGGAAGCTATCACGGATATGCAACTACCGACTATTATCGTGTTGATCCCCGGTTTGGGACCAATGCAGAATATGCCGAGCTGATCGATACTCTCCATAATCGTGGCATCAAGACGGTGATGGATATGATTTTCAATCACTCAGGCAGTGGGCATCCATGGTTTAACAACCCCCCTGCATCAAACTGGTTTAACTATCAGGGCGACTATAAGCAGACTAATTATCGGTTATCGACTGTGAGCGATCCATACGCAAGTGATTATGACCGGTCCATGACTCAGGATGGCTGGTTCGTCAGGGATATGCCTGACCTGAATCAGCGTAATCCTCACTTGATGAAATATCTGATTCAGAACTCAATCTGGTGGGTTGAGGAGGCTCAGATAGATGGTATCCGTATGGATACATATCCTTATGCCGATGAAAAAGAGATGGCTCGATGGATAGATGCGGTGAAATATGAATATCCCGACTTCAACATAGTGGGTGAATGTTGGTTTGGAGAGACCGCGGGCGAAGCTTTCTGGCAGAAAGGGTCGCCGTTGGCAAATGCCAAAGGTGCCGACACAAACCTTCCTGTGGTGATGGATTTCCCCCTTATGATAAAGAGTCGTGGTCTGGCCCCTTATTTTGAGGATACCGATGCATGGAACGGACTTAACAAGATTTATGATAGCATTGCGCTTGATTACGTCTATCCCGATCCACTAAATGTGCTACGTTTCCTTGACAACCACGATACCGAACGCGTGCTCCTCACACTTCCCGATTCGCTCGCCCAGTGGAAGCAGGCCATTACCATTCTTTTGACAATGCCCGGCATTCCTCAGTTATATTACGGAACTGAGATATTGATGCATGGCACTCGCGAAGGTGGTGATGGAAATGTAAGAAAAGATATGCCCGGCGGTTTCCCCGGCGACACCTCAACGGTATTCACACGTGAGGGACGATCCAATCTTGAAAACGAGGCGGTTGATTATATTTCTGCGCTTAGTCATTTCCGCAAAGGCAGCAAGGCTATTGCCGAAGGGAAAATGAAGCATTTCATGCCCGACAATGGCGTATATCTTTATCAGCGTGGAGAAGGAAAGGATGCCGTGCTCGTGATGATGAACGGACGTGATGTGGAGAATGAAGTAGATATGACCCGTTATAAGGAGTTGATTCCTTCCGGTGCAAAATATAAGGATGTCATTACCGGGAACATTATCACAGTTCGGCCTGAGTCGGATAAATATACCTTCTCTCCCAGAGAGACGAGGGTGATGGTGCCTGTAGAATAGAAGTTTAGACAACTCAAAATATGGGTTGCTTAAAAATATTCAGTAATGAAGAGGATTTTAAAATATGTGGTTATAGTGGCATTCGGTATGATTGTGCTGAATGCTTGCAAGCCAACTGAGAATAATTATCGTCAGGCCTACGATGCGGCCAAAGCAAAGCGTGACGCCGCTAATGCCGAGGCTATGATTCCGGCCAGCGGGCTTCTGAGTGATGACGGAACCTCATTGAAGATGGTTAACGGAGATTCCCTCTTTGTGTCGAGAGACAGGTTGCGCCGCGAGCCGGGGGTGACCGATTCTCTCCAGCACTATATAATAGGGGTTGGAGTGTTCAAGATGAACACCAATGCCAAAGCGCAGGCCGCCGCATTGAGGGAGAAAGGTTATGAAGCCCATGCGCTGATGACGACCGGTGACCGATGGTACACGGTAGCCGGGAGCGCAGCGACTATTGAGGGAGCGCAAAATTTCATAAAGGATTTCAAAAGGAATAATCCGGGCTATCCATATATCGGACTTCCCGGAGCACCGGTGGTGATACAGAAATAGTTAGCTTCAGTTCTTGTGAGATGCGCTTTAGAACGTGGTCTTAATCAGTGGCGATGGCCGATGAAAGAATATGCTCCAGGTCGATGGTGGAAACCTTGACCTGGAGTTTTCCATCTTTAGCCACCGATATTCCTCCGGTCTCTTCGCTCACGATAACGCAAATTGCATCTGTCACCTGACTCATGCCCAATGCCGCCCTATGGCGGAGTCCGAGGTTTTTGGGAATATTCATATCATGGCTTACCGGCAGGATGCAGCCAACCGACATGATGCGGTGGGAGGCTATGATCATGGCCCCGTCGTGAAGGGGAGAATTTTTAAAGAAGATATTTTCTATAAGCCGTACGTTTATATCTGCATCTATTATGTCGCCGGTCTTTTCATAGTCGCGCAGTGGCATCTTGCGCTCAAAAACAATCAAAGCACCTGTTTTTGATTTGGACATTGACATGCAGGCATAAACCACGCTCATAACTTCCGAATGGTTCTCCTCCTTATCCTTGTCGTGGCGGAAAAGATTGCGCACCGTTTTCCATTTCGCCCGCCCTCCGATATCGGTGAGAAAGCGTTTTATCTGATCCTGAAAGAGAATAACCAGCACAATAAGGCCTATGCTCATGAACTTATCCACAATTGTGCCGGTGAGCCTCATATTGAAAATTTCAAAGGATAGCACCCATATCACGATGAAAGCCAGCACTCCGTAAAAAAGACTGAGCGTGCCGCTGTTTTTCATCAGCCGATAGAGATAGAAAAGCAGCAATGCAACGATTATGATGTCAATTAAATCCTTTATCCCGAAATTAAACATAGGAGCATTGGTTTTATGGGTTGAGTTTATCGTAGAGTGTCACACATTCCCTGGCCTCTGCCACATCATGAACCCTGAGTATGTCGGCTCCGTTCATCAGCGCGGCCATATTGAGGGCAGTGGTGCCGTTGAGAGCCTCTTCAGGTGATGAGCCAAGGGTTTTCCAGATCATCGACTTTCGGGATAATCCGGCCAGGACCGGACATTCGGTTTCCCTGAATACCCTCAGTGAGGAAAGGAGTCTGAAATTCTGATCCACTGTCTTGGCGAATCCAAAGCCCGGATCAACAATGATATCGGCCACACCTAACTGACGGAGTGAGGCGATCTTGAAAGCAAGGTCGGAAAGTACTTCGGCCACGACATCCTTGTAGTCTGTGAATTGTTGCATCGTAGCCGGAGTTCCTCGCAGATGCATAAGAATGTAAGCCACCTTATGCTCCGCTACCGTTTCCCACATCTCGGGGTCAAGAGTACCCCCTGCTATGTCGTTGATTATCTCCACACCCCATTCCTCTATGCATTTTCTTGCAACCGATGCCCTGAATGTATCAATGGAAACAGGAGTTTCGGGAGAGAGCTTCCTTATTATATCAAGGGCAGGAGCAAGACGAGAGTATTCCTCATCAGCTGAGATATCCGACGCCCCCGGACGTGAAGAGTAACCGCCGACATCGAAGTAATCCACTCCCACCTCAATCATCCTTTCCACACGCTCCGTAATTGACGTGGATTCGGAAGTGCGGCTAAGGCTAAAAAAACTGTCGGGAGTGGTATTGATTATCCCCATCACTTTCGGAGAGAGGAAAGTGTGGAGTTCACCTTTTATGGATATGGTAGGCGTCATACTATGAAAACACGCTTTGAGGTTGTTTAAACAAATTCCTTATCTTCCATACACTAACTGGCCTATGGAACAGCTCAGGTTGAGCATGAGCGAAGATGCGGATTTATGCGGCATCGCATAAGCTATTCCCACACCGAATGATTTAACCCTTATTCCGGCACCGACGGTAAAGCCGGAAAGGAAATTACGTTGGTAGGTTGACATGTCGGTGCGCATCTTGTAGTCGTAGCCCAATCCGATATAGAATTTCTCCGATGGGGAATATTGCAGTCCGAACACAAGGTGCCGGAACAGGTTGGAAAAGAAACTCGATTTCAACACCTGTTGCTTGTCGGGATCATTTTTGTCATGGCCGTAATAGGGGAGTCTCCACTTAGTGAGATGATTGGCATTAATGGAAAGCTGGAAAGGAGAGGAACCGAGGGTCTGCATATATCCTAACCGGATGTCGAAAGGGAGACGTGCATATTCACGGTCGAATCGTTTGATCTGTCCTCCGGCGTTGGTCAGGACGGCAGAGAGCGACAGGTCTTTCTCCTCATTGTAGTAATTAATTCCCAGATCCACGGCCATGGCGAAAGCAGTGTATTGCTCGTAGGTACTATAGACCATCTTAAGATTTACACCTCCCCTAAGGCGGTCTGTTATGTCATGACAGTAAGTCCCTTCGATCACCATATCGGCCGGGGAAAACTTTCCGGTCATTGTGCCGTCGGGTTCATATCCCTGAATGGAACCAAAGTTAAGGTAGCGAATCCCTAAAGCCCAGGCCCCGCGTTCCCCGGCCCCCATGCCATATCTTACGCCGGCGAAATTGCCCGAACCCATATAGTGCATATAGTTGAAGGCAATCTGATTATCCACCTCCGGACCGAGCAGGGCCGGATTCTGATCTACAAGCGTGACGTCGGGGTCAACAATTGCCACATTCGTGCTTCCAAGCGTGTAGGCGTGGGTGGAAGTGGAAATGTCAAGAAAATCATAGGCAGAAGATGTCTCCTGTGCCTTGACAGCCGAGACTGTGAGAATAACTCCTAATGCTAATGTGGTCAATTTACGGTTCATCATTTATATTAACGTCAAAGAGAGCTTCCTATTATATTTTTGATTTATTAATGAAATATAAAGAGGAGTTCAATTTTTTAACACACTATTAACTATTATTAAACATTGCTCCATTGTAAAAACGGAAATGGAAATATAAATTTGCATACGGAAAGAACAACGAAGAACCGAGGCTTTATCGAGGCCTCGTTAAAGCGAATTTATAACCTATCTTTCACTACTGACGATGCATAGAGTATTATCTATTTTACTATTCTTCTGTTCGGCGCTGACCATGCCTCAGCTTCTTTTTTCACAGACCTGCCGTGTGAAGGCGGGACATTCTGTGGAAGGGGTAAAGAACTATATCGAGGTTTATGAATATGATTTTGTAACCGAGAAGCCATCTTTTCCCGGAGGTGACCGTCTGCTGCTGTCGTATATCAATTCCACAAGATGTTATCCGGAAGATGCCTATAAGCGCGGAATAGAGGGGAAAGTGACCTGCTCGTTTGTGGTGAATAAAGATGGAAGTATCAGTCACGTGAAGGTTCTTCGTGGCGTTGAGCCCTCCCTTAATAAGGAGGCAGTGAGGATTCTAAGCCGGATGCCCTTATGGATGCCCGGTAGGCTCGAGGGTGAGGCTGTTCCTGTGAGGGTGGTTCGCTCGGTGGCTTTCCGAAGATGATTTTAATTGATTGCCGGAGAGACTCGTTTTTCCGGATCTGAATTTGAGACTTAGTTTTGATTTTTAGCTATATCAGGGGGATTGTCCGAGAGGATGATCTCCCTGTTTTGATTGAGGACAGGATGTTTGAAATTTTGGATTTGTTTTGACCATACAAAAATCCGCGTCTCCTGTTAAGAAGCGACGCGGATTTTTATTCTTCTGCGAGAGGAAATCAGATGAGGGTTGTGATTATATCCTTATCATCTGTTGTGATTGAAATCTTTCCTTCTCTTCCAAGCCAGCCGAGAGCGGCCATGATTTCATCTTTTTTCAGTTTTGTTGCTTTCTTCACCTCCTTGAGGCCAAGCATGCGGGTGTCGGAGCTTTCAAGGGCTTTGTAAACCTCACCCGCCCAGGTACCAATTGATTCAATATCCATAACTAAATTATTTAGGTAAATATTAATTAAGACGGTTGATTGTCATTTAATTTCGGGTTTGTCAGTGCCCGGCATTCAAAAAGAAATATTATAAATTTAACATTTCTTAAATTTTCTGCAAAGTTCTGTAAAAATATTGAATTTACAAAATTTATTCTAATAAAATTGGCAATTAGTGGGCTGTTTTCTATATTTAAAACAAATGAAACGTACTAATTGTTAGAATTATCCAAATATAATGTATCGCATACGCATAGTTTTTTATATATTGATGTTGAGTTTTCGGAATCTTGTGTGTCTTATAAATGTATGACAAACAGAAACGACATAGAACGCCTCTTCAAAGCACATTATGCGCAGATGTTCCGGTTGGCCGTGGCACTTCTGCACGACGATGACAGCGCGCGCGACATCGTCAATGATGTTTTTGCTTCATTGCTCGACGGCGTTCCCAAACAGGCAGTTAATGGCGGTTATCTTTTGAAGGCAGTAAGGAACCGCTGTCTGAACCATATCCGCGATTGTGAAATCCATCAGCGCATAACCAACCGTTATTTCCTTGAAAACGATGAATACGAGTCGGATGAATGGCCTGATGAGGAGACTATAAGCCAAATTTATTCTTTGATTCGCAATGACCTTTCACCTCAGGCGCGTCGGGTGATGGAGATGAGGTTTTCCAAGGGGGAGCGCTTTGCCGTGATTGCCTCGGAAATGGGGATAAGTGAGACTGCCGTGTATCGTCATCTTAGTAATGCACTAACTATAATCCGAAAAAAACTCAATGAAAATGGATAAGTATGAACTTGTGCTTGATATAATCGAGCATCCCGATAAATATACTTCGCAGGAGTTGGAGGAAATAATGACCGATCAGGAGACGCGGGATATATACAGAGTTCTATGCAAGGTTGACTCCGCAATTGAAGCTAATAGGAAGGTTGATGTGGATGCGGAATGGAGAGCCTTTTCAGGAAAAACGAAATTCCGTAGGCACAACTTCTTCATGCGCAATAGCCGTGCGGCCTCTATTATAACTATTGTAGGCACTTCAATAGTTGCTATGGCTGTGGGCATAGCCGTGACCGTAGCAGTAACCGAGAATAAGACTGAGGCTCCATCTCCGGCTAAGACTATGAAGGTCGCTTCCGGCATGGGGGCAAATGAGTCTGACACAACAGGGGGTGGCGAAGTGACAAACATCCCGGTCTCAAAACCTGCTTCAATCCTGTTTGAAGATGAACCTCTTTCTGTCATAATGGAGACGGTCTGTGCCAACTATGGCGTTGACTTCAAGTTCGGTAATGAGGAAGTGGCCTCGTTGCATCTATACTACAAGTTTGACCCTTCGCTCGATCTTGATGACGTCGTGGCACAACTCAACACTTTTGAAAGCATTAATATCACCCAAGAGGATAATCTCCTGATAATAGACTGATACCATGAAATATATACTGACTATTCTAACCTTCGTGCTGACCCTTGTTTCCGCGAAGGGAGCCGGATATTCCTATAAATTTGCCAATACGCCCGTTTCGGAAGCTATTGTTGAGATTAGCAAGGGTCATCCGGAATTAAACATATCTTTTATTTATAAAGAACTTGACCGCTACCGCACCTCAGCCGTGATAAATACGGATAACGCCTTCAATGCTTTGCGCCAGGCGGTGGGTGCAAACCCCATTTCCGTGATAAGGAATGGAAACTATTATTATATTGAAGCTAAACGTCAGGATGGCGGTGCATATACGGGACGCGTCATTGGAACTGACTCCGAGCCTGTTGTGGCGGCGACAATTACTCTTCTCTCTCCCGTTGATTCAGCTTTCATCACTTCCGGCACCACAGATTTAGAGGGGCGTTTCTCTATTCCCTGCAAGGAGACCGGTGTGATTGGAAAAATATCGAGCCTCGGGTATAAAGCCACGACGAGGAAATTCAACCATTTTTCGATGGGAACAATCGTTATGGCTGAGGATGCTATTGACTTGAAGTCCTTGACAGTGGAATCACGCACACAGCGTGTGATAAGGAATGGCGTGGAATATATTCCGGCAAAGAGAACCAAGCGGGTCTCCCTGGATGCTAAGAGTCTCCTGCTTAATATGCAGATTCCTATGCTCAATATAGACCCGGCCTCCAAGGAAGTAACTACTATCAATGGCTCAGAGGTCTCGCTTTTCATTGACTATGTGCCGGCAACCCCGCAGGATATAGAGGGCTTGCGACCGGAAGATGTTCTTAGAGTCGAAGTTTTGAATTATTCTGATGATCCACGTTTTGGAAACGCGGTGCATGTGGTTAATTTCATAATGCAGCATTATGAATGGGGCGGTTACACAAAACTGACAGCCAATGGCCGGACACTCGCAATGGATATGATAAATGGCAATGTTTTCTCTCGTTTTGTATATAAGAAATGGACCATAGATGCCTATGCCGGAGCTGAGTGGAATCATTCAGACAGGAATCTTTCGACGCAAGACGCAACATTCCGGAATGTTGAGTTTGAAGGAAATAGCTATGAGGAACTGACAAGAAAGACGGAGACAGGGAGGGATTACCTGACACGCTCAAATTCTCAGAACGCCTCTATCTCGGCAAACTGGCGAGATGAAAGTAAATTCATACAGCACATAGTTACTTTTGGCCGATATGCCATGCCCGCGAAAAGTTATGGTTCCGATGTGAGTTTCACAATTCCTTCCCTTGAGGAAATGAGGGCTTTAGAAAAGGAAACTTATCAATCGCTATATCCCAGAATCCGAGGATATTATCAATTCAATCTGCCTAAGGGTAATTCTTTGGTGGCTTCATGGGAGTTCGCCTACGGTGCAAATAAACGAAGTTCAATCTATCGACTTGGCGAGATGACGCCTATAGAGAATTCCAATAAGGAAAGGGTATATTCCCCTTATCTCTCTTTGCAGTATCATAAGAAGTTTTCGCATAATAATGCTTTCAGAGTGGATATGAATACATATAACACTCTTTATGATACGCGTTATTTCGGATCGGATAACAGCAGGCAGCGCCTCCTTTCATCTGAAAGCTTGTTCTTTCTGGTTTACACTCAGAATTGGGATAAATTAAGTCTTTATTCAAGAGCCGGTGCATCATGTGTGATTGGTCAGGTCAATGGAGAAACGACGCTTAATGAGTGGAATCCGCGTTTAGGAGCACAACTTGAATATAGAATCAATGAAAAAAATTCGGCGAGCATTGAGGGGTGGTGGGGCAATTCGCATCCTCAGGCTTCTACAGCCAACGATGCCCTTGTTCAGGATAACGAACTTCTGTGGCTGCAGGGAAATCCTGATTTGAGGAATACGCTGTTTTGCCTTGCCGGAGCTTCCTATACATACGTGCCGACAAACAAGTTCTCCCTTTCAGCAGGAGTGGAGTATGAAGGGAATCCTAATAAGCAGGCTTATCGGTTCTATACCCTCCCCGGCCATGACGGTTTGATAAGGCAGTCGATAAATAGCGGTTCCTCACATTCATATAGTGCACGAATCTCTGCCAATCTTAAATTGCTTAACAATTCACTTGTTTTCAAGGCTTATGGTATGGCTAACAGAGTGGTGCTTACGGGATGTGATGCTCAGTCGATGAACTCTCTTTTTGGAAACTTCACTGCGCAGTATTCGAGAAGCAACTGGTCGGTGATGGCATATTATCAGACTCCCCGTCATAATCTTCACGGATGGAGCAATGGTTACAGGTCGCGGATGCAGAACACGTATGGTGTGATGTTCAATTACGCGTTGGGTAACTTTAAGGGGAGTCTCGAATTCCGCAACTGGTTCGCTCGTGACGGCTATGAGACTGTATCATTCAATTCACCGCTCTATTCGGAATCGGCCCGATGGTGGAACGGCTCTGCTTCGCGCAGTCTTTCCCTCTCGCTTAGCTACACCTTCAATTACGGTAAGAAAGTCTCCAACAATAATGAGCAGCAAGGCGCCGGCGGCGTAGGCAGTGCAATCTTGAAGTAAGTTATACAATAATAATCTTTTTTTGCTCTCGGCTATTATGATAGATAGCTGGGAGCTTTAGTATTAGAAAACTTGATAAGAAAACAAGTGAAAAGTTGGGATTGTTAAGATAATATATTTACTTTGCATTGATGAAAAAGAAGAAAGATACATATAGCGATAAGCGGGAGGGGGTGGTGATTAAGAACACCGGAAGTGCCTACATTGTCAAGACGGAGGATGGAACTGATGTTCCGTGCCGTATAAAGGGGAATTTCCGCATAAAGGGGATCCGCACCACCAATCCGGTGGCCACGGGCGACAGGGTGGTGGTCTCAAAAGCTGCCGATGATGCCGACTACATCACCGAAATTCTTCCGCGAAAGAACTATATAATTCGTCGCGCGTCAAACCTCTCGAAAGAGTCGCATATCTTGGCTTCCAATCTCGACTTGGCCGCGTTGGTTGTCTCTTTGCGCGAGCCGGCTACCCCGACAACCTTCATAGACCGTTTTCTTGCCACAGCCGAGGCCTATTCCGTACCGGCCTGTCTGGTCATTAATAAATGTGATATATGGGATGACGATGACCGGGAGATTGCCGATGCTTTAAGGATTCTTTATGTACAGATTGGCTATGAAGTTTTCTTCACATCGGCCACTTCCGGTGAAGGGATCGCTGAGCTTTTGGAGTTCCTGAAAGGGAAGGTGACATTGTTTGCCGGCAACAGTGGGGTAGGGAAGTCCTCTCTTATCAATGCCCTCATACCGGGAGCTGACTTAAAGACTGGCAAGATTTCCGACATTCATCACACCGGCACGCACACCACCACTTTCTCTGAGATGCTTCCTCTTCCGGAGGGTGGCGCATTGATTGACATTCCCGGAGTCCGTGGATTCGGAACAATCGATTTTGAGCCGTCGGAAGTGTCGCATTATTTCCCTGAGATTTTCCGCAAATCGGCCGAATGTCGTTATGGCGACTGCAAGCATACGGGCGAACCCGGTTGCGCTGTGGTTCCGGCAGTTGAGAATCATGAGATCTCCCAAAGCCGTTACGCCTCCTACCTCTCCATCCTGGAAGAGTTGGAAGATGGCGACAAATACCGGAAACCATTCTAATAGGTGATGGCTCACCCTCAGTCAATTTTTAAGACAACCTATAGGTACTACCAACACACCATCCTCTCTTCGATAAGCATAGGCTCCCGTTGCGGTTAGCACCATCATAAATGAAGGTGGTAACATTTTCCCCGTGTCTATACGAGATGCAAGCTTAAGCAGATTTGAGGCTCCCTCCTCTATGAGCCTCTCCCCGCCAAGCTTAACTTCAATAAGGCCATATCTCCCGTTGCGTAGATGAACCACGGCATCACACTCCAGTCCGGTCTTGTCTCGGAAATGATACACTGTTCCTTCTAATGGCTGTGCATATACTCTCAAATCCCTTGCACATAAAGTCTCGAATATCAGTCCGCATGTGTTTAAATCATTCATAAGGTCTTCCGGCCCAAGACCAAGTGAGGCACATGCTATGGATGGATCCGTATAATATCTCGTATCGGATATGCGTATTGCCGATTTGCTCCTGAGATTTGGATTCCAGGAAGGCATATCTTCGATTACAAAGATACTCTTTAGTGCATTTATGTAGTTGTAAAGAGTTTTGTCGCTAAATTCCGTGACCTCATTTTCCTGTAGGTCGCGTGTTAATTCCCTTACGCTTACCTGTGTACCCTGATGGCGGGCATAGGCACGCATTATCCTTCTTGTGCGCTGTTCGTCGCGATCCACATTATCCACCCTTGAGATATCCACTCTGACTATTGCTTCAAAGTAGTTGATTGCCTGACGCAGGGCTATGCGTGAAATCCCTTTATCGACAGCTCTTGGCCAGCCTCCCCGACACATTAGAAATGTTATGTCTCCTAAAGATAATTTATTCTCCCCTGTAATATTCTCTTTTCCTGAAAATAACTCTCGGAGGCTCACCTCTCCGGAAGAGTCGCCTGATTCCCAAAGAGTCATTGGGCGCATACGGAGCCAAGATACCCTTCCTGCACCGGAATGTTTCATCTCTTCCTGCTCATCTGGTGGAGGTACTGCCGAGCCGGTCAATATAAATTGTCCGTCACGCTTTCGGTGGTCAACTTCAAATCTCACTGCATCCCATATTTTGGGTGCAATTTGCCATTCATCTATGAGGCGTGGTGATGGCCCTTGAAGAATTCTTTTTATGTCCGTTTCAACTAATTGAAGATATTGAAATCTCTTCTCAGGGTCGTCCATATAAATTACGCTTGATGCAGCTTTTTCAGCAGTGGTTGTTTTGCCACATGCCTTGGCTCCTTCTATTAAAACAGCCCCCATCGCCTCTAATTCTTCTGCTAAAATTGGGTCTAAAATTCGCGGTTTATATCCTTCAATTTCCATCTTTTAATTATTTTTGCAAATATACTAACTTTCAAATATATATGCAAATTTTTAATTTGCTACTTCCACGTTTGGCACGATTTCACTTCCACGTTTGGCACGATTTCACTTCCACG
>CAMWIH010000011.1 GCA_947174305.1 uncultured Porphyromonadaceae bacterium
TTCCCCTCGCAGCAGGTCATAACACGCGATAATGTCACCACCGAGATCAATGCCAATTCTACAATCGAACAAATAAGGGAGGAATTGAAAGCGATGGATGTGTATGTTCTTGATTTCCAGCTAAAGGATGGTGCCTTTCCTACTTTTGATGTTGTGACTCCACCGGAAGGGTGCAATGGATTGTCAATTACAAATAATGAATACGTAACAGGGAAATTGGATGTAACCTTTAAGGGGGATGTGGTATATCGAAGTGGAGAATGGGTGAAAAAGACCTCAGGCGTAAAGGTGAAAGCGCGTGGCAACACCTCGACTGCTCATGAATGGATACAAAAAAAAGGTTATAAAGTAAAACTTGAAAAGAAGGCGGATTTGCTGTTTCGGGATGGATCTGATGGCAAGGATAAGGAGTGGGTCCTGCTGGGACAGAGTGCGTCAGTCTTAAATTTTGTCCCCGGATTCCAACTCGGCAGAGTGTGTGGCCTTGGATGGCAACCGGAGTTAAGGCACGTGGCTGTAATTATGAATGATAAGTATGTGGGCTGTTACTATCTGGCCGAAGCGATTGGTGCCGGAAAACATAAGGTTGATATAGATGATTCCGGCTATATCGTGGAGAACGATGCATATTGGTGGAAACCGGGAGAAGTATATTTCAAATCGAATCATCAGATTCTGGAAATGGGGTGGACGTTTAAAGAGCCAGATACTGATGATTTTGACGAAATGAGCCTTGATAATATAAAATGGACTATAAATTCCTTAGAGAAAAACCTCTATAATGGAGAGCCTGTTGAGGATATGATAGACTATGATAGCTTCGCAAGATGGGTATTGGCTCAGGATATTATGAATTCTGTGGATCCGTGCGGAACAAACATATTCGTCAAGAAAAAGGATTTTAATCCCCTTTCTCCATTTGAATCAAAGTTGCAGATGGGGCCGTTATGGGATTTTGATGGATGTTTCGTGAGTGGTGAAGAAAGATTTAGCCTTATCCATACTTATTCTGTATTCTGGTTTAGGAATTTGTTCGAAAAAGATGAATTCAACAACATCTATTCAGAATTGTGGAAAGAAATAAGGCCGACCTTAAAGGATAAGGTAATGTCGGTTGTAGAAAATTATATTAGTCAGAATCCTGATTATTTTAAGCTTTTGATGATTGATGACAAAAGGGGTGTGCTGAATGCTCCACTTGTGACTCCGTATGATGCTTATGAGAATCTTAGCAATTGGTTTGACAAACGTATCCCGGTGCTTAATAAATTGATTCTCGGTGAAGACTCGGGAATAGTAGAGGTGAATGGTTCTGATGTAAGTGCGGACGGTAATGGTGCAGGTCAAGGGGAAGGCCTTTATTATACCGTTGACGGTCTTCCCACCACCCCGGATGCCGAAGGAACCCTTATTCATGTTGAGCCCAACGGCAAAACATCCAAGATCAGGAAGTAGTCTCATCTTCGGTCAGGAAGTAACCTCCGGCTCATATTTTTGTGGGCACAGAGTCTTAAATATTGCATAAACGAAGTATATTATCTATCTTTGCAGTTCCGAAACCGCCAGTTCCGAACCGGCGGTTTCGGAACTCAATTTACAGCAAATAAAGAAAAGGCATCATAGTATGGATTATAACCATAAAGAAATAGAGAAGCGCTGGCAGAAGTTCTGGCGCGAAAATGAGGTTTACAAGACTCATGAAGATAAGGATCGCAAGAAATTCTATGTGCTTGATATGTTCCCTTACCCATCGGGTGCGGGTCTGCATGTCGGTCATCCGTTAGGGTATATAGCAAGCGACATATATTCCCGTTTCAAACGCCAGCAGGGTTTCAATGTGCTTCATCCTATGGGTTATGATGCATACGGTTTGCCGGCAGAGCAATATGCAATCCAGACCGGCCAGCATCCGGAAAAGACAACAGAGGAGAACATTGCGCGCTACCGCTCGCAGCTCGACAAGATCGGTTTCTCGTTCGACTGGAGCCGTGAGGTGCGCACCTGCGATCCGAAATATTATAAATGGACCCAGTGGGCATTCATGCAGATGTTCAATTCCTATTACGACCGCGACCTGAAAAAGGCCCAGCCCATCTCCAAGCTCATACAGCATTTTGAAGAGAAAGGGAGCGAGGGGATTAATCCGGCCTGTGGAAAGGAAATGCATTTCACTGCAGAGGAATGGAACAGCTTGACAGAGAAAGAAAAGCGTGAACGTCTGATGAACTATCGCATAGCCTATCAGGGTGAAACGATGGTTAACTGGTGTCCGGAGCTCGGCACGGTGCTTGCCAATGATGAGGTGAGCGAGGGCCTGAGCGTGCGCGGCGGTTATCCGGTGGAGCAGAAACTGATGAACCAGTGGTGCCTGCGTGTTTCGGCATACGCTCCGCGTTTGCTCGATGATTTGGCGAAAGTGGAATGGAGCGACTCGCTTAAGGAGACTCAGCGCAACTGGATTGGCCGTTCGGAGGGTGCCGAGATGCGATTCCCGGTGGCCGACAAGGATATCGAGCTTGAAATCTTCACCACGCGTGCCGACACCATTTTCGGAGTGACCTTCATGGTGCTTGCACCGGAATCAAAATATGTTGAGATGCTCACCACACCCGGCCAGAGCGAAGCAGTGAAGGCATATCTCGAGGAGGTGAAGCATAAGACAGAGCGTGAACGCCAGATAGAGAAGAAGGTTTCAGGCGTATTCACGGGAAGCTATGCAATTAATCCACTTACGGGGAAAGAGATTCCAATCTGGGTGAGCGATTATGTGCTTGCCGGTTATGGAACAGGAGCCATCATGGCTGTTCCCGCCCACGATTCGCGAGACTATGCTTTTGCCCGTCATTTCGATCTTCCGATTGTTCCCTTGATCGAGGGAGCGGATGTGAGCGAAGAGAGTTTCGATGCCAAAGAGGGAAAGATGATCAATTCCTGCGGGCCTAAGCTCGACCTCAACGGACTCGAGGTAAAGGATGCGATTGCAAAGACCAAGAAATTTATTGAGGAAGAGGGGCTCGGTAAGGTAAAGACCAACTATCGTCTTCGCGACGCGATCTTCTCACGTCAGCGTTATTGGGGCGAACCCTTCCCGGTATATTATAAGGATGGCGTGGCATACCTTATGGATGAGAGTGCGCTTCCGCTTCTCCTCCCCCCTGTATCGAGCTATCTGCCGACAGAAGATGGTCAACCTCCGTTGGGAAGGGCCGAGAATTGGGTCACCGAGGATGGTTATCCTATCGAAGTTTGCACAATGCCTGGTTTTGCGGGTTCGTCGGCTTACTATCTGCGCTATATGGATCCCCATAACGAGAATGAACTTGTCAGCAAGGAGGCCGATGAATATTGGCGCAATGTGGATCTCTACGTGGGCGGTGCGGAGCACGCCACCGGCCACCTCATATATTCCCGATTCTGGAACAAGTTCCTGTTCGACCTCGGTATTGTTTGCGAGGAGGAACCCTTCAAGAAATTGGTGAATCAGGGTATGATTCAAGGGCGTACGAATTTTGTGTATCGCATAAAGAACACCAATACCTTCGTCAGCCACGGTCTTCGCAAGGAATACGACACCACTCCGATACGTGTTGATGTAAACATCGTAAGCAACGATGTGCTCGACACAGAGGCTTTCCGCAAATGGCGTCCTGATTACGCTGATGCCGAGTTTATTCTTGAAGATGGCAAATACCTTTGCGGATATGCCGTAGAGAAGATGTCGAAATCGATGTTCAATGTGGTTAATCCGGATGATATTGTAGAGAAATATGGAGCCGACACGCTTCGTCTCTATGAAATGTTCCTCGGTCCGGTGGAGCAGTCTAAGCCATGGGACACCAATGGTATCGACGGGGTAAACCGATTCCTCAAGAAACTGTGGGGACTCTTTGAGAAGGCGGAGAATGAACCTGTCAAAGAGATGACTAAAGAGGAGAAGAAAGCTGTTCACAAACTTATCAAGAAGATTACTGAGGATATCGAGAATTTCTCATTCAATACATCGGTTGCCGCCTTTATGATCGCTGTCAATGAATTGACCTCTCTTAAATCGACCAACCGCGAGGCAATGGAGGTTATCACAAGGCTTATAGCTCCCTTCGCGCCCCATATTGCGGAAGAATTCTGGCACAGGTTAGGGGAGACCGGAAGCGTGGCGGATGCCGCTTGGCCGGTTTATGACCCGAAGGCCCTTGTGGAAGACACCGTGAAATATCCTGTCAGCTTCAACGGTAAGACCCGTTTCTTCATAGAAGCTCCTGCCGGAGCCGCAAAGGATGAGGTGGAGAAGATGGCGCTTGCCGACGCCGCAGCCGAGAAATGGCTTGCCGGCAAGACCCCGAAGAAGGTGATTGTAGTGCCCGGCAAGATTGTGAATGTAGTGATATAGGATAAAGTTGCATATTAAAGGGATGATGTGTCCATATTTTTGAATTTGACACATCATCTTATTTTGTATCACCATACACTTTTAATGATCGGCGTTTTGTTTTGCGGAGATAGAGACAGGCTCCTGATAAAACATAAGCTTTATGAACATATACAAAATCCTTAAAATATTTACAAAGTTTAAAAGCCGACGTTTAAAACTGTTCGGATTGTGGGTCATGCACATTATGCACCGTCGCTACATCGGTGTCTTCCTTGATCCGGTGTTAGGGTGCAATTTGCGATGCCGGATGTGCTATATGTCTGATCCTTCCATAGAGAAACGGGAGCTTGGCGGTGAGGGACGTCTAACAGATGAAACTCTAAATTATATTGCCTCCACTTTTTTTCCGTATGCCCTCAAGCTTCAGATAGGGTGTGCTACCGAACCTACCCTATACAAAGGTTTGGTAAAGATTATTGAAAAAGCCCGTCAAAAGGGTGTCCCTTACATATCTATGACTACCAACGGCCAACTACTCTCCGAGGAGACCCTGAGAAAGTTAGTCGATGCCGGGCTGAATGAGGTGACTTTATCGGTGCATGGCCTTCAAAAGGATGTATATGAAAACATGATGAAAGGGGCTAAGTTTGAACGCTTCCAAAACCTGATACAGATTCTCAAACGAACAAAAAAAGATTATCCCGGGTTTAAGATCAGGATCAATTATGTCATGAACCATGATAATGTCAATTCTCTAAGGAGTCTATATGCCGTTCTTGACGGATTGAAGGTTGATGTTCTTCAGTTGCGACCCATACAGAAACTGGGGGAGAGCGATTACAAGGATTTTAGTCTGGATACAATTCGCGCAAGTTATGATGAGGTGTTGGTGCCTATTATTAACCAATGTAAAGCTGATGGAACAGTGTGTCTTTGCCCAACCAAAGAGAATCTGGATTCTCTTGAAGAATCGTTTGATCCGCTTGTTGATTATCTGGAAGAGTTAACATATTATTATATGACCGAGAAAGGTTGCAACAAGCCTCAGCTGGAATGGAAAAGAGACACCTTTAAAGAATATCATAATAAGAAAGGAACTGAGAAAGATATAAGGAACTCAATTTTACATTGGAAAAAGAAGGCCGATACATTGCATTCCACAAGAAAGCTGAATTATTCCGTAAATTAAAATGAAAGTTTATTGACATTGGGGAGGGTGCCATTTATAAATTGGAACCCTCCCCCTGTTATGTGGTGTTTATAATAATGTGTTAAAATCTGCGTTTAACAGATGATGGATAAAGAAATAAGGAAGTTGGTGTTTGCCACCAACAATCAGCATAAACTCGAAGAGGCTCGTGAAATTACGGCCGGGAAATTTGAAATACTCTCTCTGGAGGATATCGGTTGTCATGATGATATTCCCGAGACTGCGCCTACCCTTGAAGGGAATGCCCTCATCAAAGCCCGGTGGATTCATGACCGATACGGTTATGATTGTTTTGCGGATGATACAGGCCTGATGGTTGATGCCCTTGACGGCGCTCCCGGGGTGCATTCCGCACGTTACGCAGGTCCGGGTCATGACTCGGAAGCCAATATGAATAAACTCCTGGAGAATCTCAAAGGAGTGACCGACAGAAAGGCTCATTTCTCTACAGCGGTAGCCCTGATTATGGACGGGAAAGAATATCACTTTGAAGGACGCGTGGATGGAACAATTGCCAAAATCCCTTCGGGAGAAAATGGATTCGGGTATGACCCTGTTTTTGTGGCAGAAGAATCAGGCAAACGTTTCGCAGAGATGACTTCGGAGGAGAAGAATGCCATTTCTCACCGTGGCAGGGCAATGAGTAAGCTGGCTGATTTTCTTTCAAAATAAGATAAGGATAGGATAAGATGAAAAACAGGATATTGATTCTATTGGGGATCTTAGTTTTGTTCCTTACGTCGGCTCATGCTGAACAATGGAAGCTGCACCCCACATACGCAGATTATTTACAGAGAATAATAGACACTCCAAAATATACATACCTCCTGAGTGGAAACCAACCATACGTGGCTTGGGCCGCTGATTATTCGATGCGCACCAACTCACTTTTTCGTTATGATAAGGCGGAAAAGGAGGTGGAATGGCTCAACATTCAAAATCTGCTCTCCGCGCCTGTGATAGTTACAGCAGAATACAACTTCGAGAAATCATATCTGATGTTGTGTTACGATAACGGAGACATCGACCTCATATATGATAACGGAAATGTAGTTAACGTTCCCGGCCTGAAAGTGGCTGACTCCTCCTATTCCAAGAAAATAAATTCTGTAACCTTTACTCCGGGAGGGAATGAGGCATATGTTGCCACCAGCTTCGGTTATATCACTGTGAATGTAGATAAGGGGGAGGTAGGCACATCAAGGATTCTTGATGATGAGCTAACAGCCGCGGTGGCTTTTGATGACAAGATATATTTTGGAACCTCTTCCGGATTGTATCGCATGGAGCCTCGTGGAGAGGCAGAAAAAGTGCCGGATGTAGGGGCTGTTACCAAGCTTTATGTGGTGGGGAAGAGGCTTTATATCAATAGTGGTACCGGTTGGGACGGCAGATTGCTCTTCATTGATGCCGGCGATTCCGCGGGAGAGGCTAAAAATTTGGCCTCCACGTATATAATGGGTGTAGAGCCGACAAAAGATGGAATACTTGTAAGCGGTTACGGGGATATGTGGAGTTGTGATAGGGAAGGTAGGGTTTCTCATTATTCCAAGCCGGGAGATGCAAGGGGTAAGCTTACCTCTGGATGTGACGGACGCAAGTTCTGGGTCAATCTGGGTTTGGAGGGTTTAAGGCAGATTGAGGGTGAGCCGGAAAGTGCCTCTTGGAACGTAACTGCCGAGACCATCCTTCCAAATGCAGCCAACTGTTTCAAATCGACCGCAATGGCATATAGCGATACTTACGGGATGCTGGTTCGCAATCATGGTTATGATTATAATTTTAACTCCATTGCAACCTTCCCACCCGACTACATATCAGGATTGAAAGGAAGCTATTGGACTCCCTATTCCATTGCGAGTAAAGCCCCGGACAAGATGGAGGTGCTCAATGTGTATAATCCTTCCGGCCTCGCTATTGATCCGATGGAAAAAGATGTTGTGTATTGTGGGTCTGTGCTGAATGGTATCCTGCGTCTGAATCTTGCCGATCCTTCCCGTTCCATGCGTTTCGGTCTTGTCACTGATCCCGCATCGGGAAATCGTGAGTATGTAGGGATCGCTACCCCTCCCTCTAATCCTGACATCAAGACATACGTGCCATTTGGTGCTCCCTCCTTTGATCAGGCCGGCTATATGTGGATCACATATTTCAATATTGACGCTGGAGCCCAGGAGATTTGGTATTGGAGCCCTGAAGATCGCAAGGCTACCACATCTGTTGACACATATAAACCTATGAAAAAGTGGGTGGTGCCCGGACTTTCAGGCTCGAATGCTTCTTGTCTTCTTCCGTTGTCCTCAACTTCAAATAGGAATATAATTGTGGTAACTGTATTTGACAATCATGTGATGAAAGTGATCGACCATAAAGGCACTTTCGACAACCAGAAGGATGATAAGGTCTATACATTCACAAAGAATATATATGATCAGGATGGGACAAAATTTGAGTGTAAGGAATATCGCACATTTTATGAAGACTCATCCACCGGAAATGTGTGGGTTGGAACCGATGCCGGAGTTTTCTATTTCAATCCCTCCTCTATTAATGAAGCAGGGGATACGAGGGTTAACCGGGTAAAGGTGCCCAGAAACGATGGCACATCATTTGCCGACTATCTGCTCGACGGCGCCTGCATAAACATGATAACATCGGATGGCCAGGGGAGAAAATGGTTTGCCACAAACGGCGGTGGCCTCACTTGCACCACTCCTAACGGGAGCCAGGTCCTTAAGACCTACACTGCCGAAAATTCATATCTCCCGAGTAACCAGGTTTATGGAATATGCTATAATCCATCCTCCAATTCAATGATGATTTCCACAGATGCCGGTCTCGCCGAACTTTTCCTTTCTGAAGCGTCTGTTGAAGGAGGGGGAGAGGAGGGAGCCGTGGCTTATCCTAACCCCGTGCGTCCTGACTATTTCGGATATGTCAACATTGAGGGCCTTGAGGATGGTGCCTTGGTAAAGATAACCGACAGCGCAGGAAATCTTGTGAAGGAACTCGGTTTTGCTGATGGTGGCACAATCCGTTGGGATGTGACCAACCTAAACAATAAGCGTGTAAGAAGCGGGGTCTATTATGTGCTCGCATCCGGTGGCCCGGAAAGTTCCGGATTCTCTGCCGCCACAAAAATACTTGTAGTGAACTGATGAAAAAGATACTCTTTATTATTTCCTGTATAATGGCTGTGTTCAGTGCCTCGGCCCTTGAGATTGTCCTCACTCCCGGCCGTTTGCCTGATATGATGCCCTCCATTAAAGATTCTCCTGATAAGGAATGGGTGCTTAAAGGTGTAGCCACTTCTGCCGACCTCACGGCTCTGCGTAACTTGCCTCTTGCCGTAACTTCTCTTGATCTCTCCAATCTGGAGATAAAGGGTTGCGAACAGCATACGGGTGCCTGGTTTGGCCAGACAGTTTTCTGCGACGGTGAAATTCCGGCCTATATGCTTCTCGGGACGGGTGTAAAGAACTTGCGGTTGCCGCCCACCGTGTCGGTAATCGGCAAAGGAGCATTCAGTTCCACACCCTTGACAGAGTTAACAGTGTCGGGAGTCAAGAAGATAGGGGAAGGGGCATTTCATAACTGCACCGAACTGAAGAAGGCCGTGTTCTCCAAGTCTTCATTCACCGACATTCCTGCATATACTTTCAATGGCTGTCGTGAACTTCGCGACATATCACTTTCATCGGAGGTGGAAACAGTCGGTGGGCATGCCTTTGAAAAATGCGGCGTCGATAAGATCGATCTCTCTTCGGCGAGAGAAATCGGGGATTATGCTTTTGCAAATGCCACTAATCTTTCGGAAATAGGCTTTGCCTATGGTTGTAAGATGGGGGAGGGTGCTTTCTATGGAGCCTCGAGCCTTGAAGCTGTCATAAGGGATTCCGGCAATACACCCCCATTGTATTCTGCCGGCGGAGTGGCAACCGATTTCCTCAATGTAAAGGGGGAGGAGGTTGGCGAAGGTGCCTTTTCGCGGTCTAAGGCATCGCTTGTTGCATTAAGTGAAAATATGAAGCATGTCGGGCCATACGCATTCCATGCCATGCCCAACTTGAAAAAAATTGTGGCGCTGTGTGACGAGATACCCGAGGCTGATGAAACCTCATTCGCCGGGAATAACGTCGGGAGCATCTCGCTATACGTAAAACGTGGTGAGGTTGAGAAATGGAGGCAAGCCCCTGTGTGGCGTGATTTCCACATCACCGACGAGGAATCCGGAATAAATGATGTTGCCGCCGAATCTGCCGACGTGGAGATTCTACACCGGGGAGATATGATTTCGGTTTCTTCATCCGGCCTTATCTCCGAGGTTTCCCTCTTTTCACTCGATGGAATGCTTCTCTCCTCGGAAGCTCCCGAGGCCAACTCAGCGGAATTGCCTTTCCCGGCGGATAACGATATAGTAATTGTGCGCGTAAAGGCCGGCAACGGGATAAGAGTAGTAAAACTTAAATAAAACAGACATATAAGAGATATAATGGGAAAGAACAAACTCAAGAAGTTTGCCGATATGAAAGGCTTCTCGTGTGCTTTGGAATATCCTCGTGAAGAACTCCTTAAATATGAATTTCCTTTCAGGGGAAAGTGGAACACTGAATTCTTTAGGCAAGATCTTCCTATTGTCGTTGAATTGGGGTGTGGAAAAGGTGAATATACCGTTGGCCTTGCCAAAAGCGACTCCACCCACAATTACATAGGGGTGGATATAAAGGGAGCCCGGATGTGGAGCGGGGCAAAAGAGGTGGAAGAGAATGGGATTGCCAACGCAGGTTTCCTTCGCACTGAAATTGAGAATATCTGTTCTTTCTTTGCATCCGGAGAAGTTGAATCTCTCTGGATCACTTTCCCTGACCCTCAGATGCAGAAGGTCCGCAAGCGTCTCACATCGACGCGATTCCTTGAGCTATACCGGAGCATACTTAAGCCGGACGGCATAATCAATCTCAAGACAGATTCACCTTTTCTTTATGAATATACACGAAGGCTGGTGGAGCTGAACGGATTTGAAGTCTTGATGAACACTGACGACCTTTATGGTTCCGGGCTTGCAGATCCTGTTTCCTCAATAAAAACCTATTATGAGCAGCAATGGCTCTCGCGGGGGAAGAAGATCAAGCTTATCTCCTTCCGTCTCCCCGCTCAAGGAGAATTGAAGGAGCCGCAGGCCGACGACATCCCCAAAGATGACTACCGCTCCACCAAAGGGCGACCGGAAGGGGGGAGGTAAGTCATTAGGCCGACTATTTTTCAGACTCCTGTGGAAATAGCTTTAGATGTTGACTGTATAAAGGGCCTTTGCATATAATGAAGATACTGGATGCATGGAATACCTATATGTATGCGTATCTTCATCATAGGTTTCAGAGAGTATATGACGAATTGTTGGATTCGTCAACTTGTTGGTTTTATTCCTCCGTTCAGATTCAAATTTCTCCTTGCTAATTTTAATCTTACTTTCCAATTTTGAAAAAATATCCTCCCAATTAGTTGTTATTGGACTTTCGATGTAGCTAACAAATTTTCGAAGTTTGTACTCACTTTGCACTTTCGTATTATGAATATGGAATACTAAAACTGGGAAATTGTTTAAATTCTCTTTCTGTGCATCATCCAGTGGCTCAACAAATACTTCCTGACCATTATATATATTATAGTCTTTCATTGAATTGCCGTAAACATATAAGGCAACATACGATGCAACATTCACTTTTTTCCCATCCGATATAATTTCCTTTGGCTGTTTCCCAAATAAAAGTTTATACCTCCAATAAAATTTTGAGACACATCCTGCTTTGACAACTGCACGCACAGAGACAAGTGATAGGATACCGATCACTTGAAAAATTAATATAATTGAAATTACTATGATAAAAGCAGTTGTCATATTCTCGTTTCTTAATTATCTTCTACTATGGCTCCGAGAGGAATGGATTTAGTTTCATAAACTTCTGTTTTCAAAAATTTCATTAAGGATAAAAATACCCATGATATTATAAAACAAACACAGGCCCAAGAAGGATCATTGATATAAATTGAAAAAACAAAAGCCAGAAGGAACAGGATAAGTAAAATTATTATACTTATCACATGAGTGTATTGTTTGCTTGGCATCTCCTTAACATACCCATATACTACATCAATTATACTACATCAATCAAAAATAGTAACTTAAATGGTGTCGAATTACCTCTTGCAAAGGATTCTTGCCTGAAGTCCGGCATCTCTGCAGGTTGATATAAACGCACTCAAAAGCCATATCATTTGGATTACGTTGCTCATCTTTGGATGGTGGCCGGTTTCAATAATAGCCTTACATGCATCTTTTAATTTAGATAAGCTGATGAAATTAACCGCAATACATACTTCTCTAATGGTATTTGGGGAAATCTGAGCTCGTTTATATTCTTCCGCAAATGTATTGATATCCCCCTTTCGACAATAATCAATATTAGTAGAACTGTATTTCTTCTTTGTCCATCCCTTTACCTTCCCGGCTATATCCAATCTACGTATATTACCGATGTTTTTAATTGCCTGTGCAATGACGACTTGAAAGTTTGATGCAGATAATCCTGTTTTAGAGTATCCCTTTGAATGAACAAAGCTTACTTTATCAGGCATAAGAACGACGTGGTCAGCCCATTCTTCCCCAAGGTCATCACATACAATATGAGTGGCACCTTTTTCTGAGTAGTGGTTTTCAACAACATTGAAGATAGAGAACTCATCAAACGTAGTAGAGTCCGCTGTAGTCTCACCTTTCTCAGTTCTTGCCTCGTCCATATCAGGTATGGCTTCGAATATTGACAATACGGTTTGCATAGTTGCACCGATATCGCCATCCTTATGGAGTGTACCGTTAAAATAAATGTATGACAGGTCTGAAAAACCTACAAAGAAACAACGGTTATTATTCAGATAAGAGATTAATTTTGTTGATTCGCTGTCATTGGCCACATAAAGTTTATCCAAAATTTTTTTACCAGATACTGCAATGCCTCTTTTTGTCTCTTTTATGTAGAGAAGAGAATTACTCCCATCACATTTATATGTTTTTTTATCTGCTGGTGTAGATATTGGGAATGTATTCCTGCATCTCTCGATCATCCTTTCAAAAAACAATTCTGACACTTCACGGGGTTCATCCTTAACAGAGTTTCTGTAAAAGATTTTCTTTCCCTCCTGAAGCATGAGTTGAACTAATTCATGGATGTCGATTTTTAGAAAAGCCGGAGTTATCCCGAGATCTGCATATTCTTCCCAACGTATCGGTGCGGAGAATTGTCCAAGTAAGGTGCTTGAAATATCGTAAGGATTTTTAATTCCAGTAATTACCCTGTCAGACCATTCACAAAGTTCATCTATAAACTTTCTCACACTTCCAATCTTGGATATTCTTGAAGTGGAGAGACTTATTGTCACCATGCCACTTTCAGTTTGAATTCTGGCGGCCTTGACTATATTATGACCGGAATCAAACATTGGCATAGCCACTGATAGATTATCACCCTCATAGGATTTGTTACGTAGGGCATCCGGATTCATATTCATGCTTGCCAAACGCATTTGGGTAAACACAGAATTCATTGAAAGCAACGCTCCAGCCAATTCTTTAGCGGGAATGAAACTTAGCTTTTTCTTAAAATCTGACTGTCCATTGGCGTGGCGAGAAAACAATACCACAAAATCATCAATTTCAATGACAAGCATATAACAAATAAGTTGCTCTTTTACGGAAAATGTTTTGGAAATTTCCCTCATAAAATCCGGAACAAAGGAATTCTTAAATACCAGTAAGCTACTGCGAACAGTTTTGCCAGATTCAAGGACAACATCTGCTCTTATGAATTTAGTAAGTGGAGAATATTCGTTTGCACTGCTTTCAATCTCGCTAAATAAAGTCCCGATATCCTCGTTTGTAATTCTTTCACGGACTCTAAAGAAGTATGCGCCTTCGTTTGTTTGAAATCCGGAAAAGAAAAGCTGTTGTCGGTTTGATAGTTTAGTCATAATGTGTATTTAATTTAATTGTTATCTTTCTGTGCTCTTATTTAGTGAGGAGCTTGGAATGTATAATTGAGAAAACATTTTCTCCATTGGATTGAACTATATTGAGTTACTTCAACAGCTACTTCTATATTAATAAAGTACCTAAATTGTAATCCAGATTAATTTTTGATCTATATTATGAATGGTTATAAACCTTAGATTCTTAAGTTTATCATAGCTGATTATAAAATAACCCTCTTTCTAAACAATTTATCTCAACTTTATAGAAAAGTACCAAACTCTTATCATTTGCTATATCTTCTATAAGAGAATTAAAGTTTGGATTCGAAGATGATCATAAAGTTTATTTTGTCTGTTTATAATGAATAGTAAAAATTCCTTGAGAGAATTGATTAGAACCAATGTTAAGGCGATTTAACATTTTCTTGTTAATAAAGAAGTCTGCCGAACTTTGCGAGCCATCATTAACCAATTGAACAAAAGCTATTGTGGTGTATATACTAAAGTCGCTTTCGTTAACATTGATTAAGTATATTTTCTCACCTTGCTTTAGGCCATGACAGTTTTCAGATGAAACTGCTACAAAATGATCGTGAATTTTGTCATTAATTCCAACCTTGCATGGTGTTCCGTGCATCGGATTATATCTTACATAATCAATGGAAACCAATGCTTCTTTGTGGTACTCTGCAACACTATCATTTAACGACTGTGTGGATTTTTCAATGTTTTCAAGTGCTGGCTTGATTCTTATAAATCCATCCATATAAAAACCAAGAAGGTATCCTATTGCCACGCTGATAAGTGTAGAGATAATTGCTGATATTACAGCATCCTTATGCTTTTTCCACCATTTTTTATTTTTTGTTTCTGTCCGTACGGTCATAACACTGCGATAATCCAATTTATAATGATGATGTAAGTGTCGGGCGCGGGCCACGCGCCCGACACTCGGGGTAACATTTATTATTAACTAATCGGCCTTTATGAGGCTTATGAGTTTGTTTGAGGTTTGGAAGGTGACAGAGTTTGGTTCGGAGAGGGAACGTTGCTCTGTCACTTTGGAGTTTATTAAGGTACTTTAACAGTTATTCCGATTGGCTTGTTATCAGCATTTCGGATAACGATGACAACGATTCCGGGATTGACGTTGAGTTTCATCGTGGACTGTGTGGCTTTGGAGTTTGCCATCAGCATACCTACGGTGTTATACACATCAATTGATGCGCCTATCTCTACATCTGAGATGATGACATAGCCGGGTTCAAGGGAAATGCCGTATGGACATTCGGCCATAACGTTATCCACACCTGTTTCATAGTCGAAGGAGATTTCACCTGCATACTTGTAGGTCACATAAACGTTCATTTCCTCATTCACGTCAGGAATTACAAGTATATTGTCCTCTACTGTTGCGGCTTCGTCATTGACAGTAACTTCGTCTATCGTCCAATCCTCTTCCGGAGAGAGTTTCAGTGTAGCTGATTCACCCTGATTGACAATGTTCGTAATGGTGAAAGCATCTCCAAAATTACAATTTATCGGATAAGATGATTTGTTAACACCTGTAAATGTCAAAACTTTCTCCTCGTTGCCGGCCACTGCGGCAAGATTTTCATTTGCATTTGGAACAAAAGTATTTGCTGGAATAGTTAGGGTATATTCCTTTCCGCTTTCCAGAGGCCTGTTAATGGAAATAGACGCTGATTCCATACCATTGGTAAATGCAATGAGGACATTAGTCTGTGTGGTGCCGTCGCTAAAGACAGCCATTGGAGTTTCAGAAGATGCGTAAACCATATAAGTTGTCAAATCAAACTCATAGGGGGCAAGATGCAATATAACATCATCAAGTCGCTCACATTCTGCACTATCACCGGGAATCGTACTCTCGATAGAAACTTTAGCGGGCATTTCAAGAATTTCTGGGGTTGTATATGTCAACACCAATTCAGGATTTGAAGTATCTTTGACTTCCACTAAATTTCCAGAGGCGTTGGTAGTCCATAGATGATATTGGTCAGCAGGCATTACCACTCTATATGAATTTGATGCAGTCAAATCGAAATCCCAAACCGGTATAACCCAGCTATTACCGTCTTCTCCCATTACACAGGTAACCGTTCTTTTAGGTTCATTTCCTTCTCCCTCATACAAATATGCCTTGGGTGCTCTGGCACGTCCAAGTTCCAGTTCCCCATCCGTTTTAATAGGAACAGTTATTCGCGTAAGATAAGAGATTTCACTGCCTGATGCCGGTGCTATACGACCATAGGCCAGATATTTGTACGAGGATCCTTGATAATTAAGCACGATCTCCCCATATCCTAAACCGTTAGCCACACTTTTAATAGAATTAGCCGGTATAAGGACTTTATAGTTATGACCATTATACAAAATCTCTCCATCAAAATTAACTATAGCACATTTGGGATCATCTATAGATATTGATAGGGTAACTTCTTTAATATCCGAATCCCCGTCATATAGTACCACTTTTTCTGTACCAACCACTTCAATCTCTTGATTAAATACTAAAGAAATCTCTTCTAACTTATCAAGAGGGTCAGAAGTACTTGGTGAAGAACTTACCCATATTAATTTATCCGATGAAGCTTCTTCACCATAAAATTCTATAGACGTTTCTGGTACCTGAGCAAGTATACCTATTGACGTAGAACTCTCTTCATCTGTCGCCACCAATCTAAAAGCACCGGCAGGAATCACAAGAGTATATAGTTGATTTGGATCAAAAGTATATTCCTGTTCCAATTTTAGAGTGATAGATCCACCAGTTTCAAATCCTTCGTCCGATTTATATAAATTCTGTTGTATGGTGGCAAATACATCTGCCGTAGCCGCATCGCCTTTATATATGCTAAGGTAACGTTTTTTATTCATAGCGGCCTCTACTCCTACTTCATCAAGAGTTAAGCCCTTCAAATCTACGTCGTCCAAATTAAATTTGAACTTAAATTCAGATAATGAAGCGTACTTTCCCCCATTGGTAGGCAAGGCGGAACTCATTTCAATAGGCATGTCAATACCATAGATGGCACTGACACAACTAATTATGACGAAAAAAAATAAAATTAATCTCTTCATGGCTAGTAATGAGGAGAGGGGTAAAAAGCAATTGCTCTTGAATTAATTTTTACCCCTCTTATACTGTACGGATTTAGCGAACTACAAATTTCTTTCCCTCGATAATATATATTCCAGCTGGAAGATTATTAATCTCTTCAGGAGCAACTTGCTGTTTTACAACATTGCCCTGAATACTATATACATCAACGGAGTTGTTGGATTCTATAATATTGATTCCAGCAGTATCTTTACCATTCACCATATTACTCTTCTTTACAGATTTACTAGGAAGATTTGCGTAATATGTCACTGTGGGCATGGACGCTAACAGCTTACCGTTATATGATACGTTATTCAGCTCTATTTCTACAGAAGCATATCCCGATGCACTCGCAGGAACTTCTGGAACAGCCACATCAACTGAATAGTAACCACCACGATAATTCCAACCACCAAAGACATCCATACTGGTCAGTTCTACATCATCAAGATACTCACCATACCCGTCATAGAACGTAACCGTTGCACATACAGTTTTCTCGTCTTCTACTAGTGATACAGCATCATTGAACATAAAGCTTGCATACCAGTATCCATCATACACCTCCTGATAAGTAGCATCCGTAGGATCTGGATTTACTCCGAGGAACTGTATAGCCACTGTCTCATTAAAGAAGTAATTAGCTACGATGGCATCAGTTGCACCACTCACATTAGAGATATGGCTACCGTTAGAAAGCGTAACACCGTTGAGTTGCACAGAAATGCTATTCTGCTTGGAGGACGCTGTAGCCCAATCAGATTCATTGATGGCAATTGTGACGGTCTTACCATTTCCAGAACCAATGTTCCTAACTTTATCGCCACTTACGATAGTTGCTCCAGTATAGGAAACAATCTGATCGAAAGTGAAGATAGCATTGAAGGTCTTCTCCTCAACGGTGGAGTAGTTCTCAGGAGTAATGGATGTGAGAGGGAATACCGGCATATAGGTATATGAACCGGTTACAGTCTCTGAGCCACCCTTCACTGTGAGGGAGATTTCTGTTCCGTTGGTGGTAACGACGTCCTGCAGGGCTTCCTGAATTTCTACAGCCCAGAAACGGCCTGTTACGCCTTCCTCGAACATATTTGCGTTCACAGAAGAACCGTTAACGTTGATTGTTGCGGTGGGAGCCGCTACTGAATCATTAAACTCGACGTGGATAACGCCTGAATTGTTGATGTCTCCGGGATAATAAACCCCGCTCTCCGGCATAATGGTTGCCGCGAAAGAAGCTGCAACAAATGAGCATGCAGCGAGAGTTGTAAATAGCTTCCTCATAAATTTGAGTTTTATTGATTAAAAATTAGGGATTGCTCCCTGATACTGATTATGGAAAACAACATAGCGTTCAATCTATGATTGAGTTCTGTTGAATTGTTTTGTTGATCTCTGAATGATAATTGTTCTGGGGATGCGGAAGCTCGAAGGCTCCCGGCCGAGGTCCGGCTGACATTATTGCGGAAGCTCGGAGGCTCCCGGCCGAGGTCCGGCTGACATTATTGCGGAAGCTCGGAGGCTCCCGCCCCATGGCTCCGCCGCGTTATCTCTTCATGACCTTTCGGCCGTTGATGATGTAGAGGCCTGCAGGGAGCTCGCTGAGGCTCTTCGCCTTGATCCGCACTCCGGCGACATTGTAAATCACGGCTCCCGAAAGGTCAGTGCCAAGAGGATTCTCCATAGAAATCTCCGTGACACCTGTCTGGATTGGGTCGCCCGTCTGGCGCAGGGAGATGTTACGCAGGTAGAGACGGCTCTTCTTGGGGGTGGAGAAGGCGAACGACACCGACTGCGACTTACCTGTGGTTAGAACAGCGACTTCAACGGGTTCAAATATGGATGATCCGTCTTCGTTGCCACCAAGTGAAGTAGGAGTCATGGCTCCATTATATTCCTTTATCTCCTTCAAAACCTCTCCTCCGGAAGAGACGCGGAAATATCCTGTCTCACCGAATTGCCCCGGCTCGTATCCCTGCATCATCACCTGACCCTCCTCGCCTACGGCCGCCTCCTTCTCGGTCTCCATTGCCATCTCGAAAGAGAGGGTCATGTCGCGGTCGGAGGTGAAATAGGGTGTGGTGAGCCTGTATTCATTATCCTCTATGGAGGTGGCGCAGAGGGCGCGGTCGTTTTCGTATGCACGCTTCACAGTCACGAACTGCCCTATGTCGGAATGTTGCCAGCCCCACAGGGGGAAGTCGAGCGGATACTCCTCCACCGCCGGCTCGTAGGGGAAAGAGACAGCCGGGATGCCTGTGGCATCAGTGTATGTGGCCGACACGCGGTCACCGTCAACAGTCCAGGCACGGAAATAGGTCAGCGTGTTGGGAAGCGCCTCAACGGTCAATCCGTCGGTCTCCTCACCCACATAGATCACAGTTCCTCCGCCGTGAAGATCATCACCGGCCTTCACGTCAGACGTAGGTGTTCCGAATATACCGGCGTAGCCTGCGCCATACTCTTTCCTTCCCTCAGTGGTAGTGGCAATGATTACAGAATAGTCCGACTTGCAGGTGAGGGTGAAGGCACCGGGGCCATTCTGGGTCACCCGCAGGCTCTCGGGGGCGGACTGGGAGGAGATCAGCACTTGCTCCGCACGGTTCTCAAGGTTATATGCAGGGTAGCCGTTGGCCGAAATGGCACATACATAATAGTCCTTTCCAGACTCAATCCCTCTGTAGGAAACCTCTATATTTTCCTCATTGCCATAATAAAGAGCGGTTGACTTCCCAAACAATGTTGGCCAATTCCCTTTACTGTCCTTTCCTGCGCGGAATGTCTCTCCATCGGTTGGGAGATCGGCCTCTGTGAAAGGGGCATCTGAAATCAATACGACTGTTGCGTTTGCGTCTCCGCCTCGTTTGCATGAGATTAAGAGGGTATCTTCCTTCTGCTCAATATTCAAGTCTTCAGGAGCATCTTTAGGTGCAACCGTACTGCCTTCAGGGGTGAATACAAAAACAGGAGCATATCCGTTATCATAATCATCACTATCCCATTTGATAAAGGAGTCATCTTCGAGCATATTCACCATTTTCTTTGATGAAATGGTAAAAGGCTTATCCAGTCCGTCTGCTGTCAAGAGCAGTGTATCGTCATCGTCCCAACCTCTTAAGCCCGTGCCGAAGCCTCCGAGAACTCCATAGCAGGTATCTATCTCCCTGAATGCCATCTCAATCTTACCATCCTTTTCATAAAGACGGATCTGAAGACTGTATTTACCCTTAGTACTGGTTGTTTCATTCAGCACCGCATTTTTATACTGCACCGTAAGGATACGTTCTCCATCTTCTCCTTCTGTTTTATAGGATACATCAGCCTTGTATAAACCGTATGCGACTGTGGACATCCCGAGACGGAAAGCGGAAGTGCCGTAATCCACTTCTCCCTTGCCGAGATAAAGTTCTCCGTGGTTGGAGATTGCAAAACAATCGAATATTTGGCCACCAAAACGGAAATCGAAACCGATAGGGAATCCAGGCCCTGTGAGTTCTTCGCCATTGAACATTTTCCCATTGGCAAAGAGAACAGCATTGCCGTTGAAGACCATAGCAGAGAGTGGGGTTCCATCAGAGAATTCGGAATAAGGATTACCTTCTTTCGCAACGTTATACTGAGGTATATTGCCGGCAGAGGCAAGAATCGGGAACGTTAGAGCAGATGATAATAATATTTTAGAGTAAGGTAGTTTCATTTAAGAAATGTTAGATTTGTATTTTCCTGATGACGCGATTAACACGCCGGTTAACACGCATCATCAGGAGACATGGAAATAAAAAGTGTTGAACGGAAGTTAACGGATTGTTACTATTACCATTCACCGTAATAGGTGTGTCCGTTTTCAGTGGTGAGGGTCACTTCAGCTGATTCGAGTTCGCCTACGTAAATAGGTTCACAATCTTCGGAGTCGAATGTTGCTGTCACGCTCCCTCCTGTGCTTAGATCCGTAAGAACCATTTCACATTCCCCCTCAGGAATAGCAAATCCGAAATAGATATAACTATCCATATATGCACAGGTGATTTCTTGCATAGAGGGAGTCCTAGGACGCATTGCGTTAGGATTACTTGGTTTTAATACTATTGAAATAGGTCTTGAAGTTTTTTTGGTGCCAGAGTCAGCCCAGATGGTTGAACAACCGATAAGCACCAATACTAAAAGTAATGCAAGTTTAAAAATACGCTTCATAATAGTAATTGTTTTAAAATTCCGGTGCAAAGATAATATCGGCCAACCCTTTTGAAGAAAAATTTAGGGCTTTTAATTTTCTATGTGTATTATATTGATTATTAATGTAATATGTATGTTATTTTAAAAATTTCAAATGGAGTGTAATTGAATAAATGCCTTAAAATTAGCAGATTATAAAATATTGTAGTGTAAAATTATTGCTAATGCGCGTATTTTCAGCGCATTAGCTCAGTAATAGGTAACGTGAAAGGTTAGTTACCCTAAGGATGTTGGCCAAAACAGAGAGTTACTTCTTCAAATAACTCAGGAATAATTCGCGGTCAGCGACATTTGACAAGGAGATTTTAGAGATGATGCGTTGCTTCCGGGCATAGAAAGTGCTGGCACTACATTCAGTAAGAAGTGATATTGCAATGGAGGAGAAACCGGCCAAGCACAGAATTATTAATTTTATATCCTCTTCTTTCAAGTTGACGCACTGAGCTCTTAATTTCTTTATAATTCCATCGTAATAGGTATTCAGATCTTTTTCTAATGTCTGATAAAAACCTTTTGATTTTAACTTCTCTAATTCATTGTTTATATTGGCCATAATTATGGCAGAATCGCTCTTATCTTTATTGAAAAATTCCTTACAAAGCATATTGATGGTTGACCATTGCTCAGTATAAAGATTCGAAAGCATATTGCCGGCATAGTTAAGCTTCTTGGTGAGTTGGTTGATTTGAGCCGATTTCTTTTTCAACTCATTTTTCTGTTTATTAATTAAGGCTAAATCATCATTATCTTTCTGTTCAGCTGAGGCAATAACCGCTTGCAGTCCCTCCTGAATATTTTTAAGAGCTTCAAGTTCAGATTGTATCTCCATATTCTTACTATGCTCCTCTTTCAGTTGGGTGCTGACATCTAAGATTTGCGCCACCTTTTCATTCAGCAGTTTGTTTTTCCGTTTTAGATGTATGCGATATATCACTATGCCTGTGGCAATCAATATTACAGCGCATATCAGGATCCACCAGCCAATAACGGTGGCCTTATGCCTCTGCTCTTCCTTTGTGGCCGCTTCTACTTGAAAATAGTCTCTTTGGGTAGCTGTGACAGGTTGATTTAACGCTTTAGAAATTAATTGAGACTGAATACTAAATAATGAATCTGCAGATTTGCTCATTAAAATTATGTCTCCAGACTCCTTGGCCAGCCGATATGCCACCTCATAAATTAGCGACCGTCTTTCTTGTGCGCATAATCTTTGGTCAAGAGAATCAAGAATATTTAAACAACCCTTATACTCGCCTCTGTTCAATAGTATATTAGCTTTTATTAAACCGAGTGTAGAATCATTACATACTTGAATGTTAGTGGAGATAAGAAGATTGTATAAAGAATCTGCACGATTGAGATCTCCATAGGAGTTTTGGATATAAATGGAGGAAGACGCATGATACAATTTAAGATTTCCATCATCTTCCTTAAGGATAAGTTTCCCGATGCTGTCGTCAAGACAACAGGCATTGACAGAATCCCTCAAGTTAAGGTAAGAAGAGGAAACATCGCAAAGGGTATAAAGATAATTAATCTGCTTTCCTGCTTTTTTATAGCTTTCAGCCGCTGATTTTCTCCACTTGAGTTCTTCCTGATAATTCTGAATGTCTTCGGCCAGATCAGCCACCAGTTCAGCATCCTTGGCCTGCCAGTAATTATCTTTCATTTTCCCTGCGAGTTCCCATGAATTTATGGCATCGTGAGTGGCTGACTCTATATCGCCATTTTCCCTTCGTTCCACGGCACGGTAAAATAGAGCCTTCATCAAAAGGGAATCCGGACCGGTGACAGAATAGTGATTCACCGCTATATTCAGCAAAGAATCAGATGCCGGCGGGGGCATATAGAGTTTATGTCGCGATTGCGCGTCAAGCACGGCATAAAGGGAAGCATTGGCTTTATTTAGCTTAAGGGTGTCGATTCCATCGAGCAGGAATCGCACGGAATCCGGATGGGTCTCCATCAGTTGATCGGCGTGACGAAGCACCTCCCCGACACGAGCATCGGAACAGCCTGTCACGCCAAACAGTGCGTAACAGGCTATAACAATTATTATTGGTAAACTTGATTTATGCAAGACAGGGTAACATTTATTCATTTCTATTTCTTAGTGACCTCTACTTTCTCTGTTGCCGGAAGCTCTGCATTCCGTTTGTTGACAGCTTCAACAACATTGCGGGCAAGAAGTCCGAATGCACACGCCTCGGCATTGGCATTGGCGGCATCCTTTTCAAGTTCCACAGCCACAGGGGTTCCATTGTCGGCCTGTTCGCGGATGCCCATCACAAGAGGAATCTGGGCAAGAAGCCTTACATTCATCTTCTTTGCCAATTCAGCTCCACCCTCTTTGCCGAAAATGTAATATTTCTCTTCCGGATGCGGCGCGGGGGTGAACCACGCCATATTCTCCACCAGTCCGAGTATCGGCACATTCACGCCCGGATTGGTGAACATTGCAATTCCCTTGCGGGCATCGGCCAACGCCACCTCCTGAGGGGTTGTTACCACTACAATTCCGGTGATGGGGAGAGTCTGCACGAGGGTTAGATGAATGTCGCTTGTGCCGGGAGGCATATCGATAAGGAAATAGTCAAGTTCGCCCCACCAGGCATCCGTGATGAGTTGCTTAAGGGCGTTGCTCGCCATTCCGCCACGCCATAACACTGCCTTCTCCTTGTCAACAAGGAAACCAATCGAGAGCATCTTCACTCCATATCGTTCTATCGGTTCTATATAGTCGCGGCCATCCTTGTTGATCATATAGATCGTTTCATCTTCCACACCGAACATTTTGGGCATTGAGGGGCCGAAAATGTCGGCATCGAGAAGCCCCACTTTGTATCCCATCGAGGCCAAGGCCACTGCAAGATTAGCTGAAACCGTGGATTTCCCCACACCTCCTTTGCCTGAGCTTATGCCGATTATGTTCTTCACTCCGGGCAATACTTCCGGTTTGGGCTCGGCCGCCTTCCGGAATTTTTGGGTGATATTCCCTTTTATCTCCACGTCGGGAGAGATGAAGGTGTTGATGGCAGTCTCTGCCGAACGGATCACTGAGCGGATGAAAGGGTCGGTGGGTTTATCAAATATCAGTGAGAAGGAAACTTTGTTACCGTCGATGCGGATATCATCTTCCACCATTTCATTTTCAACGAGATTCTTGCCATTGCCGGGATAGCGAACGTTGCGAAGGGCATCTAATATAAGATTGGGATATAGGGTCATAGTTGTAAGGTTGTAAGGTTATGGGGTTATGAGGTTATGAGGTTATGAGGTTATGAGGTTATGAGGTTATGAGTTATGGGTGAATTTAGGAGAGTTTATGGCGTTGCCAAGTGAAGTTCTTGAATCTAGAACTGCGATGGACAGCGCGGAAATAGAGGTTGTTCAGAGGCTTTATGAGCCAGAACAACGGCACTTGCCATGAAAGTCGGGTTGCTTCCAGTTTATCGCTCGCTTTGCGGTATGTGACGCTTTCGGCAATAATGAATGCCAACCATATCACGGCGCATGCTATTGCAGGGATGAGATTTGGCAGGGTAATCAGTGCTGAGGCCACTCCGGCAAGGAGAACAACCCATTGTGAAGTGGATGCGAGACCTGCCCTGACGAAAGGACCCAGAGGTAGCCACCGGGCCGTGAAGTCATACTGGCTGCGGCGCAGGTTGAAGACGCGTTTTGAGGTTTCTCCCCAGCGTATGGTGAGGATTGATTCGGGAGATATGGCTACAGCAGTGTTGAGGCTGTCGGCGATTTCGTTTATAAAGAGGTCATCCTCCCCGGAATGGAGATGCATTGTCTTTGAATAGCCCTTGCACCGGAAGAATGTCTCGCGCAGGAAAGCCAGGTTAAAACCATCGCCACGATAAGGCTTATGCATCAGCGCATATCCTATCCAGCGCGTATCGGTGAGAAGGGCGAAAAATTCCTTATAATACTTGCCGGACCCGGTGATTTCCTTATAGTCGGGATGTGAATAACCCAGTGACAGCTCGATTGAGGGGTTCTCTATGAACGGCCTGACCATTGTTGAAATCCAGTTGTCGGAAGGGAGGATGGCGTTAGCCACCGTAGTCAGCACCACGTCGCCCTTTGATGCCTTTATGCCAATAGTGAGAGCCAGTTTCCTTCGGCTAAGATTGTGGGAGCCGGGCGGAATGAAGGTGACATAAACCCTTTTGAAAAGTTCTCCATATTTCTCCGACAATATGCCGGATGCCTCGAAAGAGGCATCACACACCACTATGACCTCATAATCGGGATAATCTTGCGTGCAGACGCTTTTAAGGAATTCAGTGAGGGTGTCTTCATTGACAGTGGAGTAGGCTACAACTGAAACTTTAGGCACCTTCACCTCAGTTTCCACCTCTTCCTCGGTACCAGTCTCTTCAGTTTCCACCTCTTCCTCAGCAATAGTCTCCTCAGTTTCCTCAGTAATAGTTTCTTCCGTCTCCTCAGTAACTGTTTCCTCGGTGGTTTCTGTTTCTTCCGGCTCACTGTAGCAGGTGATTGGGAGACGCCTTATTATCCGCAGGGGTCGCAAAACAAAGATGAGGAGGGCGAGCATGGTCAGAATCTGCACCCCTAAGAGAATCCATGATATGACGGGTATCTGTAGGCTGAACATAATTGTTTGGTATTTAAGAATCAAAATTCGGAGAAGAATGTTGGCTTTATCACCATTCCCACCCTTAACCGGGAATGGAACACGTTGTAGTCAAGCATATTCTCTCCATATCCGTTGTAATATTGTGCAAAAAAATATTGGTTATCGTGAGGGAAGATTTTCCAGTTGAATTCAAGTATGGTGTTGAAATTGAGATTCCACCCCTTGCGCTTAACGAGTGTCAACGCCCAGCCGAACTTTTTGTTGGGCGTGGTCACTGCCAACCCGCTCTGGAATATTCCGGAATACTTCAGTATATCGCGGTTATGCTCGCCGTCAACAATCGGAATCCAGAACTTACTGTGCACCATAAGCCACTCGTTGACCATAGTTGATGCGGCGAAAGAAATCTTGTTCCAGCTTCGCGACTGGATGCTGTCGCGTCCGTTGCTTTCGTGCTCTATCATTAGCGTAAACTTTCCGGCATATCGCCCTTTTGAGAAGAAAGGGAACGACCAGCCTATGCCGGGGTTGAAATTGAGGTCGCGCATCGGCATCGACTTTTCAAACACATTCCACATCGTTTTCATCGTGAAGGCAAGGAAAAGATAAGAATTGAGGGGGAGGGTGGTCTTGGTGATGCGTTGTGCGATGGATATTTGAAATTTCACATCGGAGTTATGCTTGGTAGGCTTGGCGCCGACAACAGTGCCGACGGTGAAATAATTATCCTTATAGAGCCCGAAATAGGGTGCGTGTTTAAATTCCTTTTTAATCGAGTCGGTAAATTCCGCCTGATTCGGGACCCCTAATATCTGAGCCTTTACGGGGACGGAGACGCCAAGTAAAAGAATGGCTGTCAGTATTGAGAAGAAGATGGTCGGGAAACGCATACTCAAATTTTATGGGTTGTAATCGAAAAATAAATCATCCTTGCAAAATTAATAAAAAAAGTTCAAACTTGAAGATATGAGGAGTTGTTATTAACTTTGCAGTAGAAACAGTATTTTTCGACTGCTGAAATGATATGTTAGGCGTCACACGAAAAAAACGTAAGTAAAATTCCGCGTATGAACTATACACCCTTAGCCCGTCTGATATTCGATCGTATCGCCCGTCGCACCGACCGTTGGGCCACTGATGAGGAGCGCATTCAGCGCGATCTCCTGTGCTCCCTGCTCAAGCGCGGAGCTGAAACCGAGCAAGGGCGCAGATATGGATATGCCGACATCCTAAACAGTGAGGACCCTTACACTGAGTTCACCGGAAGGGTGCCAATGGTGGAATATGAGGATATACGGGAGGATGTGATGCGAATGATCGATGGTGAGCGCGATGTGCTGTGGCGTGGCAGATGCATGAATTTCGCCCAGTCGTCGGGCACGTCGGGTGGACGGTCGAAATATGTCCCCGTCACGGATGAGAATCTTAAACGCGGTCACTACAAAGGCTCGGCCGATTGTGTGGCGCATTATCTCAGGCATAATCCGGAAAGCCGTCTCTTTTCAGGTAAGGGTTTCATACTTGGGGGATCATTTGCCTCCGAACTGAAGCCGACTGATTCGCGTGTAAAAGTTGGCGATTTGAGTGCCACTCTTATTGACAGGATAAATCCTCTTGCCAATTTTTTCAGGGTGCCCGACAAACGCACTGCGCTTATCCCCAATTGGAAAAGGAAACTCCCTGCGCTTGTTGACGCGGCTATGGATGAGAATATAACCAATATCTCGGGGGTGCCTTCCTGGTTTCTGACCGTGATTAAGGAGGTGATGAAAAAGAAGGGGGTGGAGAAAATTTCGGATGTATGGCCTAACTTGGAGGTTTTCTTTCACGGCGGAATCTCCTTTGAGCCTTACAGGGAGGAATATCAGCGGATCACCGACCCGGAAAAGATGCATTTCCTCGAAACTTACAATGCCTCTGAGGGTTTCTTTGCGGTGCAGAATGACCCTTCGGACCATTCCATGTTGCTCATTGTAGATAACGATGTTTTCTATGAGTTCATCCCGGTGGATGTTGAGAATCCACGTCCGTTGCCTCTGTGGGAGGTGGAGCAGGATAAGGTGTATGAGATGGTGATAACGTCGAGCAATGGCTTGTGGCGTTACCGTCTGGGCGACACTGTGCGTATTGCCCGGCTTAACCCTGTGAAGATAACTATCGCTGGTCGCACCAAATGCTACATCAACGCCTTCGGTGAGGAACTCATGGAGGAAAATGCGGAGAAGGCTGTGGCTTCGGTTTGTGCTCAGACAGGGGCAGGGGTGCGCAACTATACCGCCGCTCCGGTTTTTGCCGAGGGTAACCGTCATGGCAGGCACCAATGGCTTTTTGAGTGGGACGAGGCTCCGGATGATCCTGAGCGCTTCGCCGAACTGTTGGATGCGGCGCTTCGTGAGGAAAATTCCGATTATGATGCAAAGCGCACAGGCGACATCTTCCTTGACCGTCTGGAGCTCATCACGGTGCCTGACGGCACTTTCGACCGTTGGCTGCGCAGCGTAGGCAACCATAAATTGGGAGGGCAGAGAAAGATTCCGCGACTATCTAACGACCGCCATATTGCCGATGCCATACTCGAGATGCTTGAAGAGTAATGAAAGGAGGTGAGGGTGATACAGGCAAACCTTAATTGACTTTGCGCTTTATCTTCTTTATCTGCCAGATCAGCATACCGGCTGAGACGAAGGTGGCGGCCGCATCGCTTATGGGAAAGGCACCCCAAACCCCATCGAGTCCCCACATTCCTGGAAGGAAGAGAAGGAGGGGAATCATGAAGATAATCTGACGTGTGAGCGACAGGAACACCGAGATGCCGGCTTTTCCGAGTGCCTGGAAGAAGTTGGTGGCCACAATCTGGAAGCCTACCATCCAGAAGGCAAGCGTGACGATTTTCAGACAGTTTACTGCGACCGCAATCTGCTCTTCATTTTGCATAAACATCTTTGCAATAGGCTTGGGGGCGAATTGACCTACGAGAGTGCCAATGGTTGTTATCACCACTGCCGTCCCGGCTCCGAGCAACAGTGTGCGGAAAAGCCGGTTATAGCGTTTTGAACCGTAGTTATAACCGATTATCGGCTGCATACCCTGACATATACCGATAATTATGAACACGAAGATAGTGGCAAAACGGTTGAACACCACAATTGAGGCAATTGCGTTGTCGCCCCCATATTTAAGCAAGGTATTGTTGACAATGGCGTTGATGGCAGATCCAGCCACATTGATGAGGAATGGAGCCATACCGATATAGAGCACTCCTGCAATTATTTTCCAGTGAAGCCTGAAAGTGCCTCTCACAAAATGGAGGGTGTTCTTTTTGTTGAAGAAGTGACCCATGACAAAAAATGCCGTGACGAGCATTGAAATGTCGGTGGCTATGGCAGCCCCTCGGATTCCCCATTTGAAAACAAAGAGGAATAACGGTGCAAGGATAACATTCATTCCGGCACCAATCATATTGGTGTACATCGCCTTTCCCGGATAACCCGAAGCACGCATCACGTTATTGTAGGAGAAGGTGATGTTCATAAGCACCATCCCCGGAAGAACCCACATGAGAAATTCGCGAGCGTATGGAAGGGAATTGGGGGATGCACCGAAGATTGTGAGGATGGGGGTGAGGAATATGGCGAAGGCGGTGACATAGAGCAGGCCGATGCCAACGGAAAGTATCACGCAGTTGCCCAATATCATTTCGGCCATTTTCTTATCATTTTGCCCGAGTACGATTGAGACTCTGGTGGCGGCACCGGCGCCGATAAGCATGCCGAGGGCGGTGGCGAGGTTCATAACAGGGAAGGTCACGGCAATGCCGGCAACCACGTTAGGATCGTCAATGGCGTGTCCTATAACTATGGAGTCGATGATGTTATATATAGCTGAAATGACAGTTCCCACCACAGCAGGGAGACTGTATTTCAACAATATGCGCCAAATGGGGGCGGTGCCTAATTCTTTGAGCCTGTCGGCCTGGTCGATAGTTGTTGTTGCCATAAATCTTGGGATGAGAAGGCTTCTGGCCTTCTGTAGCAACCACAAAGATAACCTTTTTTCAGCAGAATGCCAAAAAGAAAAGTAACAAGAGTTATAAGAATAGAAAATCGGGAATCATCCGAAGACAATTCCCGATTCTGTACCCTGAGCCGGGGTCGAACCGGCACGGATTGCTCCACTGGTGTTTGAGACCAGCGCGTCTACCGATTCCGCCATCAGGGCCTTTGCTCTGCAAAGTTATATAATATTTGTGATATACGCAAATAAATTATTCAAAGCGTATCTTTGATTTTCGCAAAACCTTCCAGCAACCATTCTCAAGTATTGCTGTGCCGGGTGCTTCCGTTATGATTTTTGAGGCGTTCCCGGCATCTTCAAAATTCTCAGCCACGCATCCTCCGGCAAGATACTGCAGGGGATTGGATGACGCAAGCTCGAATGCTTCCGGGGTGCCGGCAAAGCGGAATGTGCCAACTATGCCATCCTTGGTGTCAAGACGGAAAACGGTATGGGCCGGATTCGGACGTCGGTCACCACGTACAAAAAGTCCTTTTGGATTGGCGCGACCCAAGTAGATTTCATTTATGACCTTGGGCTGGGGCTTTGACTCCTCTTTTGGGCGCTTTACCGGTGTCTCTGCAACTGCCGATGTGGCAACAGTCGCTTTCTTTTCTTCCTTCCATTGTTTGCGTCCATCGGCTTGCGCGGCTTTCAACCTTACAGTCTCAGCTTTGGCTTCATCAATTTGAGATTTAAGCCGGGAAATTTCGGAGCGTAACTTATCATTTTCTGCCTCCAATGCAGAAATTTCCTTTTTGTATTTCTTCTCGTTACCGTCGGATACAGGACCATCTTTGCCTTGTTTCTTCATCATGTTGGCGGCATAGACCATCAGCCACACAACCAATATGACAAGCACAATAAGTATAATCACGTAGATCCAGGTGTGGCTTTTGGCTTTCTCAGGACGGTCAGCCAACGCGAGGCTCTGTTCATCAGCTTGCAAGATGGCTAATGAATCGGATATGGCTTCTTCCTGATGCATCACTTCCTGTGGCTCAGGGATAGTGATTCCACCTTCATCATTGGATGTTGCCGGGGTGGCTGCCTCTTCGGTCTTTTTCTCTTCCCCCTTTGCTTCATCCGGTTTCGTTTCCTCTGCTTTAGGGGCAGAAGAGGGGGCGGATACATTCATGGCGCTCACCTTAGCCTTCACCCTATCCTTGGCACGCTTGCCATCGGCATTAAGTGCCGGAGAGGTAAAGAACGTGGTGCCCCAGAACTGCACGAAACGCTGTTTGTCCCAGGAAGCATAGTCGGCAGGAATGCTCACTGACTTGAAAGCCTTCAGGTTCTCCTTTTCCTGCGCCTTGAGTTTGGATTCAAGGTCGGCCATAGAGGATGCCGAAACATCATCAAGGTATCCGGACCCATTGTTGGCCCACCTTAGGTAAAGCTTCGCAGCAATAACCTTAGCCTCCTCCATATCCTTATCCGACACCGCAAAAGATTGCAACGCGAACAAAGACATGAGCAAAATATAGAACAGATTTCTGAGTTTCATAATGACAGTCAAAATTTTATCGTTTCAAAAAATTTATCGTTTCAGAAAGGAACTACAAAATTAATCAAAACTTCGTCAAAAACCTCAGATGTAGATAAATTTTTATTTATGTCTGGCCAACAATTCATTTTCGATGTCGGCCAATGAGACTCCCATCTGTTCGAGCATAACGAGATAGTGGAACATAAGGTCCGAGGCTTCATAGATGAAGCGATGGCGGTTGCCGTCAACAGCTTCTATGGCCGATTCAACGGCTTCTTCTCCCACTTTCTGCGCTATTTTCTTTATGCCCCGGATGAAGAGACGGGTGGTGTAGGAATCTTCAGGCATGTCGCGGTGCCGTTGTTGCACTATGGCCGAGAGCTTGCGGATGAATCCTTCTGCGTCCGGAGTGTCGAAACAGGATTCTGTTCCGCGGTGACAGGTCGGGCCTACAGGAAGGGCTTTTATTAGGAGTGTGTCGGCATCGCAGTCGGGATACATATCCTGAAGGAGAAGGAAATTGCCGGAAGTCTCTCCCTTGGTCCAAAGTTTTTGGTGGGTACGACTGAAAAAAGTCACTTTCCCCGTTTCGACTGTCTTATCGAACGCCTCTCGGTTCATATAGCCAAGCATAAGGACTTTCATTGAGATTGAATCCTGGATTATTACCGGCAACAGGCTGTCGGCGCATTTGGAGAGATTGAAATCTTCGAAGTTTATTTTTTTCATTGGTTAATTTTTTGATT
>CAMWIH010000012.1 GCA_947174305.1 uncultured Porphyromonadaceae bacterium
GCCTTGGTACCATGTTTCTGTTCGTCAGGCCACGATTTCGCTATTGCTTCTTCTCTCCCGAGCGTCACCACTCGAAACTTGCAAGTCGCTCTGGGGTTCGTCGGCAACTACGCCCCACGTGGACTTTCACCACAGATGTATAACATGCCCGTCATACGAATAAAAAGTCAGACTATGCGACTCGCATAGTCTGACTTTTATCCATTAAATAGTTGTGAGATCAATATATTACTTTGCTTCTTTGGAGACCCTTCTTAATTATTATTACTTCACCCCTCTTGGGTTCCATTATCTTCTGTCCTTGAAGATTAAAATACTCCACAGAGTTAGAATCCTCATAAATTACATCATTTACACCGGAACTCAAATCCTTAAGCATGAAGTAGAATGTTCCAAAAGTCATCTGAGAATAACCTGAAGTGTATGATGTTGTAAGGGCATATACAGTTTCCGGATCGTCATCTGCCATATTAACACTGCAGATTATATCCTGAGGAGTTGTAGATGGTTTTTTCATTTGCCACTCCGAATACACATCATCTTTGAAGGGAGTAGCTATTCCCCCCTCCATCTTTTCAATCGAAAATCGGAGTAACGCATCGAAATATCCCGACTTAACCGTATATTGTAATATAAATTCTATATCGGAAGGATCTTCCACCTGATAGACTACCAGATAATTTCTCCCATCAATATCCAAATTTGTATGTTTAACTGAATTCGGGATGTTGAAGCCGGAGACCATTACATTGAGTTTGCCCAGCGAAGGATTCATCGTCACTTCACCATACGTGCCTATATTCTCACCTGTTTCAGGATTATAAAGCACCAGATTGAAATCTGTCGGCTCCATTACAATAACGCTACCAACCTTAGTAAAGCTTGTGACCCACTCCACTTCTTTCGTTTCACCGGGATTAAGAGAAACCATTATACTCTCTCCCTCAAATTGAACTTTCCCGTCTTTATAAAGTCGTGGTGCAAAGCCTTTACTCAGCTGAATGTCACTATTGTTAGACACTTTAACCGACATCAATACTCTGGATGAAGGGTAAAGATCTGAGGCAATCTTAACATCATCAAATGATAATGAAGAAGTAGGGATATTCTTTACTTCATACTTTCCGTTATTAACAGTGAGAAGAACATAGTTGGCATAACCATTAGGGGTTTTCACAGGGTTACATCTGTCAGGATAATACTCAACATCCACACAAGCTAAAGTAACCTTGTATTCCCCATCGGGCAATGCCGGCAAGTTGAAGTTTCCGACCTTAGTGGTCATCCCATAGGAATTGTCAAGAATAAATTCAGAACTTCCTCCAAGTTTAATTGCTTCAAACACCGGTTCAAAATTAGGATCGGTAAGCGATGTGATCTGAGCGCCAAACTTGATTTTTATTGTTCGGTCAGAACTGTTATACCAACCTCTTATAAATCCGTTTGAATAATAGATGGATTTGTACTCGGTAGTTGTGAGTGTAAGCTCGTTGCCAGAGATTGAACCCTCAAGATCACCATATTGCGTCAATTGCGCTTCAAACGGAATCTGCTCCCCTTTGGGAGGCTGAATGCCAAAGATGGCATTTTGCATAAAGTTGAAGCCACCTATTGCTCCTCCAATACCTTGCGCATCAGGATTCAAGGCATCTAAGGAATAATAACCGTTACCAACCCCGCTCCATCCCCAGTTGAAATGAAAATATCCTGCGCCGTCATATCCGTCACATATAAAAGAGTGTCCACCCTCCATTGGACTTTGTCCATTCATTATAACAGGACCGATGTTTTTCAAATTATCGTATATCATTTCCTCCCATTCATCGGAAGTATATACCAATCGGTATCTGTCGATAGTTTTGATATCATATTTGAAATATTTTCTAAGGGCATTACCAATAGAGCTACCAGATGCACCAGAAGCATCAAATCCGTAGTTCATATTAACTGAATATCCACAACATTTCATTAAATAGGCTACTGCGTCAGCCTGCGTTTGATTATAATTCCCATTGGTATAGGAATTGAGCATATTATTCCAATCAAACGCTTGTTCAGAGAACCGCATAAACAGTTTATAGCCTAATTTTGCCGGTGTGTATATAACCCCTCCTGTGCCTTTTTCAGGGTAATTGAAATATTTCATCACCTGTGCCATTGAAGTAGCAACACACCCTGTGTATGCATGCGCTTCTCCAGCAGGAGGATTTTCTGAAGTCCTACCCGGACACATATCATTATAGGGTTTATCCTGATCCCATAAAGTCTTGCATAGCGGCCCCACAGCCGTCCAACCATTATTGACCGAACGTTTTGAAGAGGCCTGTGAAACGTTATTTTTCACTGCCCATTCTATCTGACGGGAATATTCCCCCAACCACCATTTAAGTTCGGGCGAAACATCTTTTGACGTCGGGATATTCTCATCGCCATATCCAAGGAGAGGGTATGCAACATCATCCGCAGATACTATCATGAACCCAGAATCTGAAGAAAAGAGATATGCTCCTAAAACTCCGTTTTCACTTTTTACTGTTAACACCGGCTTCATGTCTTGACGAATTTTAGACATCACCTTTTTTGGCCCTGCAGATTTTACTCGTGCCAAAGCCTCATCCGGGGTGAGTGGAGATGCAAATGCTCCTGTTGAACCCAATAGAAGGGCGAGAGTAAATATTAGATTTCTTTTCATAGTCGTTCAAGAATAAGTATAAAAATAAAGTTTATACCATTTTTAAATATAAACTTATTATTGATTCAACGAAACAAAACTAACTAATAATTTTTAATTTCGCAAACGAATTTGAATAATTTTGAGAAATTATATGAAAAAAGGGTCACTGCCCTATGACAGCAACCCTTATTTATTATGTATTTCTAAAAATTTCTTCTGTTTCGGGAACTATTTACTTTTGAAGGGAGCAGGAAGATGAACTGATGGTTAAGGTTGCAACTTTCTCAACAGCACCTTGAGCATTTTTAAGTTCAAGTTTTACAACAAGATCTCCTTCAAATGGTATATTCTGCCATATCAAGTTTTCATCCTGATATTTACCGGCATACTTTATACCCTTTTCATATTCTTTGGCAAGAGTATCAAGATACTCATCCCAAATAGCATATACTCCTGTCTGGTTAAGAGCACTACAATATTTAACCCTGTCAAGTATTTCCTGCCTCAACTCAGCAGATAAGTTGCTACCCTCAGCAGAAGCAACAACAGCCTTATAAGAAATTGTCTTATCTACGGAAATCAATTTTGAGGAAGTAGGCGTCAATTCAATAGAAGCTACTTCAAGTATTTCCCCTTCCTCATTTTCCAAGCCCATTTCAACATTGAGCACACCTTCGAAAGGAATCTTATCGATAACATTTCCCTTTGAATCCTCAATTTCTTCAGCCACTTTGAAACCGTCGGCATACTTTGCCACAAAGGCATCTATAGCTTGTTGCCAATAGAAATAGGTTTCCTCTTCCGAGAGATGAGAGATTATGGTCGGCTTCGACTTCATATATTTCACCATTGAAGGAGCAATGTTCCCTCCTTCTGCCGATAGAATTACCGCCCTGTAGATCTGGGTGGGAGAAAGGTTCACTGTCGGCTCATCTTCCTTGCATGATGAAAAACACACTGCAGAGAGCGCCACAACAGCAAGGAGCATGATATTAAATATTTTTTTCATATACCTTTGTCTTATTTAATCCGGCAGTAAAGTAACAAACTTTACTGCCGGCATTATTAAATTTATACCGGCTTTTCCTTATTTATATAGGTCGGCCATATTAATGAGGTGGTTGTAAGTAGTCTCAGTTTTAGGAATTATGAGACGGAAACCATGTATAGCGGTTGCCGGGATTTCGCACGCACAATCAGGCTGCCAGTTTCCAGAGTTCTCATCTCCTTCAACCCATGCAAGTCGTTTGATAGGCATGTTCCAACGCTTGAAGTCAGTAAAATTCTGACCTTCTCCCCATAATTCGATTCGACGACAAAGAGTGATTTCATCAAAGAGGGCTTCTCCGGTAGAAGAACATGTATAACCCGGAATACGCTTACCGTTAATTTCATTCAGACAATTCTGTGCGGTAGTGAAATCGTTGTTATGATAAGCAGCCTCAGCTTCTGCAAGACACATCTCGGCACCTCTCATAAAGGGGAAAGCCATTGCTCCGTAGGGAGGAATTGAGAAGAACTTGAACTGCGCGCCGATAGGCATTGTAACGAGTTTTACATATTTTCCTTTACCCCAAAGGAAATAACCGGAATCTTCTTTATCAGATACGGAATAGTAAGCCATGAATCCATCATTCTCAACAGCATCCTTATCGCCAGTGTAAGTATCGGCAATATAATCTTCAGCAAAGTGAACACCGACATGACACATTCCCCACTTACCGACTTTAGGTTTAGAGGTAGGGCCAATACTTGTGGAGCAGATGTTTGCAGGATCTACGAGATCGGAATTCCAATAATCGGCTGGCACAAGCTTGCCAGGGTTCTTTCTCGTATTATTAGCATATTTTAACACCTTATCGGGAGTATAGAACCATTCTCGACGAACATCGTTCGGATCAAGCATGCGGTAAAGAACAAGGTCAACAGCACCGCCTCCCATATTCCAACTTTCAACATAAGTGCCGTTAGCTGAATAGTTGGCGCCATTAGAGAAATAGTAGGCATTAGTTGGGTCATCACTTGAAACCCACATAAAGTCACTGTTGTCTTTGAAGAATCCCGAGAAAAGCGTGTTATTATCCATTACAGGATATTTCTCACGTGCAAGATGAGCCATCTCCTGGGCCTTAGGCCAATCATTTTTTATAAGAGCTATACGGGCAAAAACACCGTATGCGACTTCCAGATCAGGTTCCCATTTATGCTGACGGTTAAGACCACACGATTGGTAAAGTTCTATTGCAGTCTCAAGATCAGTGTAACATTGATTGAGAACTTCGTTCATTGTTGAAAGTCCCTTTGCATCTGTTTCGGGTTCTGTACGGAGAACAAGACAAAGTGTTTCTCCGTCCCTGGAGTCTTCCCATCTGGGTGCATACAGCATAAGGAGCTTGCTGTATCCGAAAGCTCGGAATGTAAGTGCCTGAGCCTTTACAAAATCCCGTTTGTTTGAATCACCGGTGGCATTATCTATTCCGGAAAGAATATTATTAGCCTGGCCAATCAAGTTGTAGGCATATTTCCAAGGATATGCACTGATAATAAGGTTCGGGCTAATGATATTGTTGTTGTTGAAATCAAGATAAGTGCCATTAAAGACATTTTCTACAATACCGTTATGATAGTCCTGGCCCAGACCATCATTAAACAGGTTATTGATATAAGCCTCACCATTGTTGTTGTTCCAGTTTGCATTTGCATACTGTGACAGCATACCTTTACAAATTCCGTAGATCGCTTGCTGAGCAATATCCGCATTCCCGGTAACGGTAGCTGTTGCCTGATTGGTCTCCGGTTCAGTGGTCAGATAGTCGTTGCTACAAGAGGGTAAAATACCCAATGCAGCCACAGCCATAAAACCTCTTATGATATTTTTATTTATTTTCATCATTTTAATCTTTTGAAAGATAATCACTATATGTTTAGAATCTCACGCCAAGCTGGAAGGAGAATACGCGTGCGGGCACATAGTATGCACTCTGTGAAGTACCGAAAGATGCCTGTGGGTTCAGACCTTTCATTTTTGATGCAATAAACACATTGTCAATTGCCAAACCTAAATTAATATTCTGCAATTGCAACGGACGAACCCATTTCTGTGGCAAATCATAACTCAAGCTAATGTTCTTAAGAGACAAGAAATTGTTGCTCATAATCCAACGGCTTGAAGCAGCATTATTGTACTGTGAAAGGTTAGAGTCGAGTACAGGTACACCATCAGGATTTATATCTCCGTCACTAAGGAAATAGATTGTCTCGTTTCCATTTTTATAATATGGATGGCCTTCCAAGGTTACGTTTTCACCCGCCATATTCATAAAACCGGCAGTAGCATCGTTTTCTGTCCACGACTTCAAGACATCTCTGTGAAGTGCTCCTGGATCAGATGCCATACCCATAAGTCTCTCATAGTTTCCATTATAGGTCTTACCACCAAGACTATATGTGAACAACAGCCCTAAGTTTATACCTTTCCAACTGAGGTTGGTTCCAAATGAACCTTGAACAGTAGGAAGTGCGGAACCGAGAAGCTTTCTACCCGCATAGGCTGTCTGATCAGTATATTCTTTCCCATTGAGAACAAAATAGTGACCACTATTCTTTGCATCATTGACAGTAGATTGATAGTTTTCGGCAGTGGCTGCAGGATCAACTTTATTATTGTCATCATAAACCCACCAATCCGGAGATTCAGGATACATTTCATAGAGGGAGTTACCGGTAACCATATCAACGCCTGCCCAGTCATATTCATACTGCTCGTACATTGATCGACCCAGGAATCTCACCTGTCCCACGATATCACGTCCATTAGGTAAGCTTACAATCTTGTTCTTATTGAATGAAGCATCAATATTGAAATTCCACTTAAATTCTCTATTGCGAATTATATCCACACCAAAATTTAGTTCCCAACCACGGTTGCTCAATGTTCCGACATTGCTAAGTATTGAAACGTTAGAACCATTGTTTCCCAGCATACCGCCTGACGCAGGCTGAGTAACACCCATGAGAAGGTCGGCATTACGTTTGTCATAATAATCGATTGAGAAAGTAAAGCGGTCGTTAAAGAGACTTCCTTCAAGTGCGATATCAAGAGTCTTGGTGGACTCCCAACGAATATTATCAGCCGCTAACTGCACAGGAACCAGCACACTTGCCCCGCCATAATCACTAGATCCATAAAGCGAATGGTAAGCGTATGCAGACGCTGCGGCATCATTACCTACAGAGCCGTAAGCAATGCGCAATTTCAAATAATCAAGCCAATTCTGAGTTGACGCCATGAATTTTTCTTGAGAAATAATCCAGTTTGCTCCTACTGACCAGAAAGTACCCCAGCGATTATCTTTCGAGAAGCGAGATGTTCCATCACGACGAACAGAAGCCTCAGCATAATAACGCTGATCGAAGTTATATCTCACGCGACCAAGATATGACTCTGTCCTGATCTTTGCATTAGCCTGAGTGAAATAATCATTATCTTCAAAACTTACTAAAGTGATATTATCAGGATAGAGCTGTTTTGAATAGCGGTTAAAGAAATCAGAATAGTTATACTGGTAATTCTCATGGTTGAGCAGCACGTCAACGTGATGTGCGCCATAGTCGTGTGACCAATCAAGAGTCTGCATAAAAGTATGAGAGTTCACGTTCTGATTCTCTACATCAAGTCCGCCGACACCCTTTTGAGATCCTATTATGTTGTTGCTGTAGGATATACCCTGAACCTTAGAACGCCACATCTGACCCTTAACAGTTAACTCAAATCCGTAAGGAAGAATGGCAGTTCCAAAAAGCATGGCATTTACTGTTGCAGTAGTCCAGTTTTCCTGGTTAAGACGCATTGTCCATGCAACATTATCATTCTTGTTAAGACCACCGGTGTTCCAGATGGGCTGTCCCTCCTCGTCATACATTATGCTTCCATCTTCATTATGTGCATAATAGGGCTGAACGGGAGGATTAAACTCAACATTAAATGGATTCGTAACAAGTCCAAGATTATCGGGATCCGCACCACCTTGTTCCGACTCTGAATAGACTCCGGATAAGTTCATACCCATCCTGAAATAAGAAGTAGGCTGGAAGTTTGCAACGATACGGCCGGTGAAACGTTCAAAGTCTGTCTGAAGCATATACCCCTGTTCCTTCAGGTATGCTGCAGATGCGAATACATTAAACTTTTCAGTAGCTCCCGCCGCGCTTACATTATATTCCTGACGGAAACCGTTACGGGATACAGCATCCCACCAGCGAAGGTCGGTGTAACCGGGGAGATACGTTCTGGGAACAAAGTTTCCCTCTTCATCGATATAACCTAATTTTCCATTCGGCGCAAAAACTTCTTTGTTATCTACACCGTAAAGGTTGGAGCCCTTCAGATAACCGTTAACAAAGGAACCACCACTGTTAGCGATTGCACCTTCGAGAGTCTTGTAAGCTTTGGAAGTGTACTGACCGTGTGCATAACCGGCGTATGCTGTTTCCATCCATTCGTTTGTTCCTAATGTATCATAAAAAGAAAGTCCACGGTTGTACATACCCAAACGGATATTTAAGTTAACATCCACTTTCTCTTTATTTTTGGCACGCTTTGTCGTAATAAGGATCACACCGTTAGCACCACGGTTACCATAGAGGGCACATGATGCAGCATCCTTTAACACAGACATAGATTCTATATCTGCAGGGTTAATTTCAGCTATGTCACCTTGATAAACTACACCGTCAACCACATACAGAGGAGAATTTGCGGTGAATGAGTTAAAACCGCGAATACGAATAGAAGGAGATTGTCCGGGAGCTGTCTGGGAGTTGTTAACCATTACACCCGGTGCGTTTCCTTCGAGCGCAGCAGTAACAGACGATACCGGACGTTCCTCAATCTCTTTAGCTCCCACAACGGCTACAGAACCGGTAAGTGATTCCTTTGTAGCGGTACCGTAGGCAACCACGACGAGATCATCAAGATTCTGCTCGGTAGAAACGAGCTTGATTGTCATGTTGTTGGTTAGTTTTACCACCTGCTCCTGATAACCAACGTAAGTCACCTTTGCCTGGCGCACGTTACTTGGAACTGTGATAGAATACTTACCATCGATGTCGGTGGCCGCTCCATTGCCGCCGCCGATCGGCATGATGGTAGCGCCCACCAACGGTTCGTTGGTTTCGGCGTCAACCACTGTGCCGCGATAGGTGGTCTGCGCCATGGCGGCCCAGCTACACGCTACCAGCGTCATAATGATTAAAAACAGTTTTCTCATACTTCAATAATTTAGAGATAAGTTATAATAGTATTATGTTACTCCTCTTTATCCCCCTGCCGGGGCTTGGTTTCATATTCACGCGATCACCGCGCGCAAAAAGAATGAATGATAAGATGATTTGTTAAAATACGTTCACGAGCTAACGGTGTCAGGTCATATCTTAACAAGATAACATGATTTGAATCTCACAAAGCCAAATAAACCGACGTGGAATCTTTCAATTTCATGTCTATTTACAAAGCTTACTTTCGCAAATTTAATATTCTTTATTGAAAATATCAAATTTTGTAAAAAAAATTTAAAATTATTTTTTTGTATGCTTTTTCTGTCACATTATCCCCCTTTTGATAGTTTTTATATATTTCACCTTTGCAAAGGGCAACTCAGTTTTTTTGGCGGGATAGGCGTGATAGGCGGAATGGGCAATATGGGCGGTATGGCATCAAAAAAAAGTATATGCTTGCGACATATACTTTTATTTTAGTTTCCACTTTTTATATCAGTTTATTCTCCTTGATCCTGTTTTATATCAGTTTATTCCCCTTGATCCTGTGCCTCCTTGGGAAGGGTGAGATGGAGTGTTGCCCAGCCCAAGACTCCGGCAAGGAGCGAACCGACAAGAATGCCGAGTTTTGCATCGTTGAGAAGCAGGGATAAAGTCGCGTCGCCGCCCCCGAAACTGAGGTTGGCTATGAAAAGCGATACTGTAAAGCCTATGCCTCCAAGGAGAGCCACCGACCCGAGACTCCACCAATTTGCCCCCTCGGGCATCTTGGACCACTTAAGGAATATGGCAATCGCCGAGAAAATGAATATACCCAAGAATTTTCCAAGGATGAGAGACACTATGATTGCCGGTGCAATCCCATGGAAAAGCTGCCCAATTTCCATATCTCCGAAATATATCCCTGCATTGGCAAAGGCAAATATCGGCACAATGAGATAATTCACAAGCGGATGAAGGGAGTCTTCCATATCTTGCAACGGAGAGATGACTTTATCGGACGATGACTCTATCTCCTTGAGCCAGTTCATCTGGTCTTTGTTAAGGATGGTGCGCGAATTTAGGGTTTCATCATTCTCATGTGCAAAATAACTAATGTTCTTCCGGATATTCTGAACATATTTCTTTGGTGCATAAACCGGTTTTGCAGGGACACAAAATGCAACGAGCACTCCGGCTATGGTGGGGTGTATGCCTGCATTCAGGAAGAAAAACCATACGAATGCCCCGATAATAATATAGAAAAGTTTCGACTGGATTCCGGCCTTTCCTCCTATGAAAAGAGCCAACAGACACACCGCAGCATATATGAGTAACATATAATCAATGTGTGAACTATAAAATATGGCTATCACAAGAATGCCACCGATATCATCCACCACTGCAAGAGTGGTGAGAAAAACTTTGAGTCCAATCGGCACACGCTTTCCCAACATAGCCAAGACTCCTAACGAAAAGGCGATATCGGTTGCCATCGGTATTGCGGCCCCTCCTGCGTAGGGCGTTCCATTAGCCATCAGCCAATAGATAAGGACAGGGACGGCCATACCTCCTATGGCCCCTACGATAGGAAGGAGGGCATTGCGGAAGTCTGACAGTTCACCCACGAGAACCTCCCTCTTAATTTCCAGTCCTACGGAGAAAAAGAAGAGGGCCATCAAGGCATCGTTAATGAATGCCATGATCGACATAGGTTCTCCGTGATGACTGAAGAGATTGAATCCTCCAACCTGAAGCGCAATCTGATGAGTCCAAAGGGAATTATATAAATCGCGGGTAAAGGGTAAATTGACTACAAGCAATGCTAATGCAGTGGCGGCAATAAGCACATTGCCGCCATTTGCATAGTTCTTTATTGTTTTCCGGGCTGTGTAAAAGACTGAAGACATAGTTATTCAAGTGTGGTCAGGGTTTTGAAGAGCGAAATCAAGCGGGGTTGATTTCGTCGCGTCCATCGAGAAGGGCGAAGAGCTGTTCGGAGGCCTCTTTAGTTTTCACTTTCTCCACTTTATCAGTTACGACTCCGGTTTCGTCTGTAACAAAAGTGGTGCGCACAATTCCCATATATTTTCGTCCCGCCATCTTCTTCTCCTGCCATACGCCGGCAAGTTCGCAAAGAGTTCCATCCGTATCTGTTATGAGAGGGAATTGCAAGCCGTTTTTCTCTGCAAATCTGCAATGGCTCTGAGCAGAGTCACGGCTAACACCAATCACTTGATAACCCATCTTATTGAAGATATCATAGTTGTCGCGGAAGCTGACAGCCTCCATGGTGCATCCCGGAGTGGAATCTTTGGGATAAAAATAGATAATGAATTTCTTACCGGGGTAATTTGAAAGTTTCACTTCGTTACCCTGATAGTCAACGCCAAGAAGGTCGGGGAATTTATCGCCAATATTCATAGTAATATCTGTTTATAGTGTATTCTTATTTTTATACGCTTAACCAGGGGGAAAGGTTCATTAAAAAACCGGGGTTCCACTAAGATAGGACCCCCGGTTAATAGAGATTGCAACCAGCTCCGCAGCTAATCCAGCTTCAACACTGCTAAAAAAGCTTTCTGTGGCACCTCTACAGAACCAATCTGCTTCATGCGCTTCTTTCCCGCCTTCTGCTTTTCGAGGAGCTTGCGCTTTCGTGATATATCGCCTCCGTAACATTTGGCCGTAACATCCTTACGCACTGCCTTTATCGTTTCCCGTGCGATAATCTTGGCTCCTATCGCCGCCTGGATAGCTATGTCAAACTGCTGACGTGGAATCAGCTCCTTCAGTTTCTCGCACATCCTTCGGCCGAATTTCACTGCATTGGCTTCATGAGTAAGTGTTGAAAGGGCATCCACACTCTCTCCGTTAAGAAGAATGTCGAGCTTAACCAATTTCGATTCCCGGAAGTCGTGAATATGATAGTCAAATGAAGCATACCCTTTCGATATCGATTTCAACTTATCGTAGAAATCGATCACAATCTCACCAAGAGGCATATCGAAAGTTATCTCCATTCGGTTGCCGGAGATATACTCCTGCTTTACAAGCTCTCCCCTCTTTGAAAGGCAAAGGGTCATGATGGGGCCGATGTAGTCGGCTGCCGTGATAACCGTTGCACGTATATATGGTTCCTCTATATAATCAATAAGTGTGGCTTCAGGAAGTCCGGATGGATTATGCACCTCGGTCATATTCCCTTTCTTATCATGAACACGATAAGAAACGTTTGGCACTGTTGTAATCACATCCATATCAAACTCCCTGCCGAGACGTTCCTGCACAATCTCCATGTGAAGAAGGCCGAGGAAACCGCAACGGAAACCGAACCCGAGGGCGGCCGATGATTCCGGCTGGAACGTGAGCGATGCATCGTTAAGCTGAAGTTTCTCGAGCGCGGCACGAAGGTTTTCAAAGTCTTCCGTATCGATGGGATACACACCTGCGAAGACCATAGGCTTCACCTCCTCGAATCCATCGATAGCCTTATCGCAGGGCCGGTTCACGTGAGTGATGGTGTCGCCTACCTTCACTTCCTTTGAGTTCTTTATGCCTGAGATGATATAGCCCACATTTCCCGCGGAAAGCTCCTTGCGCGGAGACATCTCAAGTTTGAGCACCCCTATTTCGTCGGCATGATATTCCTTTCCTGTGGCCACGAACTTCACGAAATCGTCTGTGCGAATGGTACCGTTGACTATCTTGTAGTAGGCTATGATTCCACGGAATGGATTGAACACCGAGTCGAAAATAAGAGCCTGCAACGGGGCTTCGGGATCTCCCTTTGGAGCCGGGATCCTGTTCACGATAGCCTCCAGAATCTCATCCATACCCATTCCGGTCTTTCCGCTGGCACGGATAATGTCGTCATAGTCACACCCGAGAAGATCAACAATCTGGTCAGAAACCTCATCTGGTTTGGCACTGTCAAGATCGCATTTGTTAAGGACAGGGATAATCTCAAGGTCATTATCTATCGCCATATAGAGGTTGGATATGGTCTGAGCCTGAATGCCCTGCGAGGCATCCACTATCAGAAGGGCACCCTCACAGGCGGCAATGGAACGGGAAACTTCGTAGGAAAAATCGACGTGTCCCGGAGTATCGATAAGGTTAAGGATGTATTTCTCACCATTCAGTTCATAATCCATCTGTATGGCATGGCTCTTGATTGTGATGCCACGCTCACGCTCAAGCTCCATATCATCAAGCACCTGTGCCTCCATATCCTTGGCGGCAACGGTGTTGGTACGTTCCAGAAGACGGTCGGCCACAGTAGATTTGCCATGGTCTATATGTGCAATAATACAGAAATTTCTGATATTTTTCATTTTCTTTCGCTTTTCAGATGCAAAATTAGCGAAAAAATTCGGATTTTTAAAAGATTAAAAAGAGGAGCACGCCACAAGACAGCGATACTCCTCCTTTTTATATAAATTTGATGTCTCTACTTTACAAGAGCACGGACGCTTAAATTATGGTCATTTGCAGCTGTCCATCGGGCAACGAGGCTTGATCTGTTTAAAGAAATCATTACCCTTGTTGTCAACAAGGATGAAAGCCGGGAAATCTTCAACTTCAATTTTCCAGATAGCTTCCATGCCCAGTTCAGGATATTCAAGAAGCTCTACATTCTTGATAGAATCCTTAGCCAGGATAGCGGCCGGGCCTCCGATAGAACCGAGATAGAAACCGCCGTGCTTTTTACAAGCGTCGGTGACCTGCTGACTGCGGTTACCCTTGGCAATCATCACCATTGAGCCACCGGCAGCCTGAAACTGATCAACGTAGGGGTCCATACGGCCTGCAGTGGTCGGGCCGAAGGATCCTGAAGGCATCCCCTCGGGTTTCTTTGCCGGACCGGCATAATATATAGGATGGTCTTTAAGATACTGAGGCATCGGCTCACCGGCATCGAGACGCTCCTTGATCTTTGCATGAGCGATGTCACGGCCGACGATGATTGTGCCATTGAGCGAGAGACGGGTGGAAACGGGATATTTATCGAGAGTGGCAAGTATCTCCTCCATCGGTTTGTTGAGGTCGATCTTCACAACTTCGCCCTCCCCTGCCTGACGCATGGATTCAGGGATGAGTTCGCCGGGGAATTTGTCGAGTTTTTCAATCCAGAGTCCATCTTTATTTATCTTGGCCTTCACATTGCGGTCGGCCGAGCAGCTCACTCCCATACCAACAGGACAAGATGCTCCGTGACGAGGCATACGGATCACGCGGATATCGTGAGCGAAATATTTGCCACCAAACTGCGCACCAAGACCAATGTTATGTGCCGCTTCGAGAAGTTCCTTCTCAAGCTCCACGTCACGGAAAGCATGACCATACTCATTACCCTTTGTGGGGAGGTTATCGTAATATTTCACGGAAGCTTTCTTCACTGCTGCGAGGTTAGCCTCAGCTGAAGTGCCTCCGATTACGAATGCAATATGATAAGGAGGACAGGCCGCAGTTCCGAGAGTCTTCATTTTCTCGATAAGGAATGGAACCAGCGTTTTCTTATTAAGTATGGCCTTTGTCTCCTGATAAAGGTATGTCTTGTTGGCAGAACCGCCTCCCTTGGCAACAAAGAGGAAGTTATAGTCCATCCCTTCAGTGGCGTGAATCTCTATCTGAGCAGGGAGATTGCATCCGGTATTCACCTCATCATACATGGTGAGAGGAGCATTCTGGGAATAACGTAGATTATTCTCGGTGTAGGTTTTATATACACCCTCGGAAATCTTCTCTTCGTCGTCACATCCGGTCCATACCTGCTGGCCCTTATATGCCGAGCAGATTGAGGTGCCTGTGTCCTGACAGAAGGGAAGCACGCCCTTTGCCGCCACCTCTGCATTGCGGAGCATGGTCAGGGCCACATATTTATCATTTTCAGAAGCCTCAGGATCATTGAGAATCTTTGCCACCATCTCGTTGTGCTCACGGCGAAGCATGAACGAACAGTTGTGAGAAGCCACATTGGCGATCAAGGTGAGGGCCTCGGGATCAACCACGAGCATTTCATGACCGTTCCAATCCTCAACTTTTACATAATCCTTGGTTATAAGCTCATACTCCGTTGTGTCGGGGCCAAGCGGGAACATTTCCTGATAGTGAAAAGGTTTTGTTGCCATAATTGGGTTTATTATTCTTTTTAGTTTTGCTGACAAAGTGATTCCGCCACATAGAGGTTGTCCAAACTAATTTATGAACGTTAATTTAAGCCTTGTTTACCCTCTATCGGCGGTTTGATAACTACAATGGCAAATTTAGACAATATTTATTGATTTAACAAATTTTAGAACCCCTCCTGAGATAACTATTTGCCGAACCCCCGATTTTTAGCTAATTTTGCAATCCAAGAATGGAAGTTGCCTTAAACTTCCCTAATGCTCATTATAAAAAGGATGAAGTTCAGAAAATATATATATTACATTGTGGCGGCCTTATTTGCCGTTGCCGCAGTCAATATGCCGGCTAATCAGGCCGAGGCGAAGAAAAAAAGCAAAACCACTCAGACAGCAAAAGCTTCGAAGTCAAAATCATCTTCAAAGGGTTCAAAATCATCTAAAGCCTCAAAATCCAAATCGGGGAAAGGCGGCACATCCAAAAATTCCGGAAAATCCTCATCTGCAAGGGGGGGAAAGAAGAACCGCAATTCTGCAACTTCCAAAGGGAAAACATCAAAAGCCAACACCAAGGCTTCTTCAAGAATATCTAAACGCACCGCAGCCCCGGAGCAGCCGAAGGAGACTCCCCAGAACGACTCGCTGACACTTGCCGTGAACAGCGCGGTGCTGAAATGGGTTCCATCCGAGCACAATCCCGGGGGATTGAGGGTGAATAGTGTCAAGACCGACAGCCGTTCACGGACCGCGACAGTGAGCCTGAACGAGAATTTCACTTATATGCCGGTGACGCGGCCTTTCATAGAGTCGATGTCGGAACAGGTGAAGAAAGCCCTCCCCGATTCCATTTCACATTACCGTGTATGCCTCAACGTTGCCAACAAGGCCTACAGTGCATATATCAATAAGATTGACGTTCTTCCTGAGAAACACAGAAAGAATCCGGCATTTGTTACTGAAGCCAATCCGTGGATCAATCCGACGCACGGGATGCCTAACGATATCATAGCACTATGGCCTTCACATGGCCGATATTACAAAATAGGATCGGGGGGCTGGTCATGGCAACGCGGTTTCCTCTTCCAGACATTGGAGGATGTTTATACAATGGGATACATATATCCCTACGTTGTGCCTATGCTTGAGAATGCAGGTGCATACGTCTTCATTCCACGTGAACGCGACACTAACCCCAACGAGGTGATTGTGGATAACGATATCAATGAAGGAGGACAGATATTTTCCCAACCTTATTATAAGGAGAGCAACGGAACCCATCAGTGGGCCACGGGAGAATACGACGGCTTCATTTATGACCTTCCGGATTTCAGGGACACGGAAAATCCTTTTGAGAACGGCACATACCGTCAGGTCAACACTACGCGTACAGGGAAGCCTTCGGTTGCAGGCTGGTATGCCGACATTCCAAAGGATGGTGAATATGCTGTATATGTGAGCTACAAGACCCTTCCCAATTCCACCAAGGATGCCCGCTATACGGTTAACTATTCCGGAGGCACAAAGGAATTCATAGTAAACCAGACTATGGGAGGGGGCACCTGGATATACTTAGGCACGTTCCCTCTTGAAAAAGGTTATAGCGACTCTGAGCCTGTGGTGACGCTTTCAAATGTTTCCTCAACCGACGGAGCCATAGTCACGGCAGATGCTGTGAAAATAGGAGGCGGCATGGGAAACATTGCAAGAAGCGACCGCCGTTCGGACATTTATTATGACCCCTCCACTCCCGAAGACGATATGCCGGATGAGGAGGAGGAAATTGAGGAAGAAACGGAGGAGAGCGACGACAGTGATATCGACGCCAAGACTGATGACTCCTCCAAAACCCAGATGGCAGCCGCACCTCCTCAATTGAAAAGAGGAGTGGTCCCAAAATTCGTTACCTCGGGCATGCCCCGCTGGGTGGAGGGAGCAAGATATTGGTTACAATGGGCCGGCTTCCCCGAATCAGTATATTCGCCATTCCATGGTAAGGATGACTACAAGGATGATTACACCGACCGTGGACATTGGGTGAACTATCTCGCGGGAGGATCGCGTGTTCTCCCCGACGAACCGGGGCTCAACCTTCCCGTCGATCTCTCTTTTGCTTTACATTCGGATGCAGGAATAAGGAAAGATGACAGCTTTGTGGGCACGCTCGGAATATATTACACCAACGGCGGACGTTCATACGACGATGGCACGCCGAGAATGAATTCGCGCATACTAACCGATATGGTGATGCGCCAGATCACGAATGATATCCGCCAACAGTATGAGCCGAAATGGACAAGACGCTCCATGTGGGATAAATCCTATCTGGAGGCGCGCGTGCCCGAAGTGCCTTCCACACTGATTGAACTAATGAGCCATCAGAACTTTGCCGACATGATGTATGGACTCGACCCGAACTTCCGGTTCTCTGTGGGACGTTCAATCTATAAAGGCCTCGCACGCTTCCTTGCGGAACGCAAAGGGCGGGAGGTTGTGATACAGCCATTGCCGATTAAGGACTTTGCAATAAAGAAAACAGGGCATAACAGTTACCGGCTCAGCTGGGAACCGACCCCGGATCCGCTGGAAAAGACGGCCATACCTGATAAATATATAATAATGGAGCGAAATGAGGGTGATCTGGGCTTCCACAAAATTGCAGAGACCGGTTCCACTCACTATGACGTGAAGGTGACAGATAAAAATATCCATAGTTTCAAGATAATCGCGGCCAATGCCGGAGGCCTCTCTTTCCCCTCGGAGGTGTTGGCCTTATGTGAGGGAGACACAGATTCAAAACCTGTTTTGATTGTGAATGGCTTCACTCGCGTGAGCGGACCCGCACAGGTGCGCGACTCAAGAAGCGCCGGTTTCAAGGCGGAGGAGGATTTTGGTGTTCCTTATATCAAAGATATCTCCTTCACCGGCTATCAGCAGGAGTTTAGCAGAAATGCAGGTGAACGTCACGGCAGAAGCGGCAGCAACTACGCCACCAAGGTGATTGCAGGCAACACGTTTGATTATGTGGCTGTTCACGGAGATGCCATTGCCGAGAATGGCTATGGTTTCGTGTCTTGTTCTGTGGGAGCTGTTGAAAAGGGAGCAGTCAAGCTTACCGACTATGCGAATGTTGACCTCATTTTAGGTAAACAGAAGACTACTGTTGTTGGTAACGGGAAAAGCGGTATCAACTACCGTGCCTTCCCTCACGACCTGCAGAAGGCCGTGAAAACATTCCTCGACAAGGGAGGGAATCTCATAGTGAGCGGTCAATACGTGATATCTGATCTTTATGACCCGCGGTCAAATCGCGACGACAGTGAATTTGCGGAGAAAGTGTTAGGGTTCATCACCCTGGCTGAGAAAGAGAGACAGCAACGCATTCAGGCAGAAGCCGAAGAGGCCCGACTCAGAAGGGAACGCGAAGAGAAGATAGCCAGAGGAGAGATTGAGGCAGATGCCGACTCGATACCGGCCTCTCACGTGTCAGGGCTGACGGCACGCACATCGCTGACAAGCGTCAGGAAACCCGATGGCCGCCTACTCACCCTGACCGGCAAGACAGTAAATTATAGCAATACGCTCAATGAAGAGCTTTACATAGTGGAGAATCCTGACATACTCGTTCCAATGAATCCGGAGCAAGCGAAGAAGGTGCTGACCTTCTCTGCCAACAATATGGGTGCGGGCTACACGGTGAAGAGCGGGAAAGGTAACGTCACGGTGCTATCCGTGCCGATAGAGTCGATGTATGATGAGACCGACCGCGACAGGATTTTCAAGGATTTCCTTAAATAATGAAATGAGAGCCTGATGAATATTATAAGATTTAGAAACGTGAATGCCTTGCGGGAAGAGATTTTCCGCACTCCCTTGGAACAATATGTGCTTATACAGCTCGATGACCGTCCCATCCATCTGGATCCCCTTTATATGAACCGTGTGGTGGAAACGGCCTCTGAAATTGATGCCACCCTTTCATATTGTTGGTTTCGCGAACGCCAGAACGACGGCACTCTGCTCAATCATCCGGTGAATGATTATCAGCCCGGATCGGTGCGCGATGATTTCGACTTCGGGCCGTTGATCCTTCTGAATGCCGCCGACGTGCTTTCGGCCACAGAAAATTTCACGGAGAAGGAGTCATCCATGCTTGATGGAGGATGGTATGCCCTAAGGTTGAAAATGACCATTGGAAAGATGATTGCCATGATTCCGGAATACCTTTATACTGTTGAAAGGCGCGACTACCGAAAAAGCGGGGAAAAACAGCACGACTATGTGGATCCCCGCAATCGTGCATATCAGGAGGAGATGGAGAGGGTTTTGACCAACCATCTGGCAATGATCGGGGGACTGTGGGAAAGGAAGATAGAGTCCCTTAATTATGATGAACAGGAGTTTCCGGTTGAGGCTTCGGTGGTGATTCCTGTCAAGAACCGCGTGCGCACAATAATGGATGCGGTAAATTCGGCCCTCTCGCAACAGACCACCTTCCCTTTCAATGTGATTGTTGTGGATAATGAATCGACCGACGGCACACGCGAAGCTTTAGAGAATGTGGCCGACCCAAGGCTAAAGCTAATAAAGGTTGAAGCATCGGAAAATCTTGGTATAGGTGGTTGCTGGAACCGCGCCCTTCTTTCCGAACATTGCGGGCGTTTTGCAGTTCAGCTTGATTCCGACGATCTCTATAATTCTCAGTCGGTGCTTCAGTCGATAGTCAATAAATTCCGCTCCGGGAATTACGGAATGGTTATCGGAAGCTATTCAATGATAGATTTCGATGGAAATCCTCTTCCCCCCGGCATCATCTCGCATACAGAATGGACTGATGAGAATGGCCCTAACAATGCTCTTAGGGTGAACGGATTTGGTGCCCCACGGGCATTTTACACTCCTGTGGCACGCCGTTTCCTCTTCCCCAACGTTAGCTATGGCGAAGACTATGCCATGGCCCTGCGTATATGTCGCGACTATGGTGTGGGACGTATCTTCCGGCCGCTTTATCTTTGCCGTCGCTGGGATGGCAATTCCGACGCGGCCCTCTCGATAGAGAAAGTGAACGCCAACAATAATTATAAAGATTGCCTGCGCTCCATAGAACTTATGGCAAGGGTGAAACAATCATTTGACGAGGCCACCAAGGATCGTTCCCTGCCGTTGCCACCCAATTTTATGGATAAGGATTTCTTCGGTAATTTTGGATTGGGCGATGATTATGATGGATATGATGAGGAGGAAGATGACGATATTGAAGAGGACTTTTAAGGAGCTGTGATGAATACGGAAGAGATAAATGATCTGGTGGAGCATCAGCTTTCCATCTGGTCGGAAGCCCGCAAGAATTTCGATGCATTAACTTTGATTGGACGCAAACAATTAAAGATTGGAGATCTCGGCGCCATTGCTCAGCATAACCCTGCACGCATCAGGAGCACAGGCGCGAAGACCGATGCCGAATCAATCAGGAAACGGGAATGCTTCCTGTGTGCCGGCAACCGACCCTCGGAACAGATTTCATACGAATGGCTTCCCGGATGGGAACTGCTGGTTAATCCCTACCCTATCCTTCCGATTCATTTCACCATTGTTGACAAGCAGCATCGTCCGCAGGATGCAATTCCTTTGGATATGGCTTTGATGGCGGAAAAAGCCCCTGATCTGGCAATATTTTTTAACGGTGCCCGGGCCGGAGCCTCCGCACCCGACCATCGCCATTGCCAGGCTGTTTTGAAAAGTGAACTTCCCTTGCTTAGACTCACAGAGAGATATCATACTCAGAGTCTTCCATCAATCATAAGTTCAGAAAAATTTGGACTCGACCTTCCGTTCAACTTTATCAGTGCGATCATAACCCCCGACAAAGAAGGTATGATCCTTCTCAGTCTCGTAACCAAGATAAAGGGGGAGGATTCCCTGACAGGAGAAGCGGATCCAGGCTTGGTAAATGCCTTTTTCTGGATGGATTCAAACGGATTGCTACGCATCATCGTGATTCCGCGACGTGCTCACCGCCCTAAATGTTTCTATGCAGAAGATGAAACCGCGATGACCGTCTCGCCCGGAGCTCTCGATATGGCAGGATTAATGATTCTCCCGATTGAACGAGATTATGAACGAATCAATCCCGACCTGGCACGCAAGATTTATGAAGAAGTCGCATTCGCCGGTCCATTCCCCGAGAAGATAATCCTTGCATAAACTTCCCATCATTCCTTTCCTAACATCTGATATGATGAAAACTGAAAACCTCCACTCCGAAACGCGTTCACCCTGGTTATGGATACCCACTCTCTACATAGCCGAAGGCCTTCCTTATTTTGCCGTCAATACCTTGACGGTCCTGATGTATGTGAATATGAATATATCACTCACAGATATGGCCTTTTTCACAGGGTGGCTCTATCTCCCTTGGGTGATTAAACCGTTTTGGAGCCCCTTCATAGATCTTTTTAAAACCAAACGGGGGTGGACCATAGCAATGGAAGCGATCATTTGCGTAACATTGGCTTGTGTGGGTTTCCTACTTCCGTTCTCATTCTTTTTCTCAGCCACTCTTGTCTTCTTCTGGATAATGGCCTTTGCCTCAGCCACTCATGACATAGCGGCCGACGGTTATTATATGCTGGAACTTTCAGATCACGACCAGGCGGCTTTCGTGGGGGTTCGATCCACCTTCTACCGCATAGCAAGCATAATCGGGCAGGGAGGCCTTGTAATGCTGGCCGGTCATCTTGAGGAGAGGATGGGCAATGTTGCCAATGCATGGAGAACAGTGTTCCTGCTGCTCTCCCTCTTCTTCCTTTGCATCGCACTTTATCATAGTCGGTTTATGCCTAAGGCTCCGGCTGATCGGCCAGTGCCGGGAGTCACGGCCAAAACAATAGCGAAGGATTTTGCAATGACATTTGTTACCTTCTTCAAGAAACCGGATATCTTGCCGGCCCTTTGCTTCATGCTTCTTTATCGCCTTCCGGAAGCGTTGTGCGTAAAGCTCGTGCAACCTTTCCTTGTATCTTCGCTTCAAGCCGGTGGACTCGGGCTTTCCACAAAAGAGGTGGGATTTGTAAACGGCACTGTCGGTGTCATTGCTCTTTTGGCAGGAGGAATACTCGGAGGCCTTGCAATTGCACGGGGCGGACTCAAGAAATGGCTCTGGCCTATGGCACTGAGCCTCACGCTCCCCTGCGGAGTCTATTGCTACCTTTCAATGGTTCAGCCTGCTGATTTTGCAATGATATGCTGTGCCATAGGTTTTGAGCAATTTGGCTATGGGTTTGGATTCACGGCCTTTATGCTCTATCTCATTTACTTTTCACGCGGAGAAAACAAGACCTCCCATTATGCCTTTTGCACTGCCTTTATGGCTTTGGGAATGATGTTGCCGGGAATGGCTGCCGGATGGTTGCACGAAACGCTCTCGGGTATAAATATTTTTGGTGGCAACGGCCCACAGGGATATATTAATTTCTTCTGGACTGTAATGATATGCTGTCTGGTGACTTTTGCAGTTTGTCTCAAGCTTAAGATTGATTCCGGTTTCGGGAAAAAATAGTAATTTTGCAGTGTGAAAGTGCGCAATTACATATCCGGCTTCTTGCTTTTACTCCTTGCAATGTTTATGGCAGGGTGTTCCTCCACCCGTCACCTTCCTCAGGGAGCATACCTGCTGGACGATGTGAAACTCATCCTCAATGATTCCACAGGCACACTGAATGAGACGGATATGATGACCTACGTGCGTCATCAGGAGAATAACCGTATGCTATGGAGTGCCAAATTGCGACTCGGGGTTTACAATATGAGCGGCAAGGATTCAACCAGATGGTGGAACCGCTGGATTCGTAAACTCGGAGAGCCTCCCGTGGTTTTCGACTATGACAATGCGATTTCTGATGCCGACCAACTCCGTAAGGCAATGGTGAATGCCGGCTTCCTCAAGGCCAATGTCAGGATAGACACTGTGGCGAACCCAAAGAAACGGAAGATGAAGGTTTATTATAACCTTTATCCGGGCGACCCTTATATCATAAGGAACATCGATTATAATTTTCCTAACGACACGCTGAAGGCTCTGGTGATGCGCGATTCCGCAAGAATGATTGTCCGGCCCGGCGATATGCTCGACCGCTCCGAGCTTGAAGCCGAAAGGGAACTCATAACCAACAGGTTGAAAAATCGTGGATACTATGCTTTTGGAAAGGAATACATAACGTTTAACGCCGACACCACGTCAGGAAGCACTGACGTGGATCTCACCCTCACCCTTAACCCGCCTTATCCGGTGGAGAATAAGGTTGCCCTTATTGACACACACAAAGAATATATCGTAAGGAATGTAACATACATAATGGATTATGACCCCGGGGTGACTGAAGACATTGTGAATTTTGAGGCCAATGATACCGTAAGCTTTAAAGGGATAAGGATTCTTTACGGCAAATCGAAATATCTCCGTCCCGGCGTTCTGGCAGAGAACTGTTTCATTACGCCGGGCGCACCATACAGGCTGAGGGATGTGAACAAGACATATTCCGCCCTCTCTCGACTTTCAATCCTTAAATTCATCAATATTCGTTTTCTCCCGGTAGGCTCAGACAGGAACAACAGTCCGATTGGATTTGTAGATGCCTACATCCTGCTCACCAAAGGGAAGAGCCAGACTTTCTCTGTGGAACTTGAAGGAACCAATTCAGAGGGAGACCTCGGAGTGGCGGTCGGTCTCAATTATTCTCATCGCAATATTGCAAAGGGCTCTGAAACTTTATCTGGGAAACTTCACGGCTCATACGAGGCGCTGAGCGGTAACCTCAACGGATTGCTTCACAACCGTTACATGGAATATGGAATTGAGGTCGGCATCAATTTCCCAAAATTCAAAGCTCCTTTCCTGAGGGAGAGCTTCAAAAGGAGGATCATGGCCGGCACAGAATTCAACGTATCAATGAACTATCAGGAGCGTCCGGAATATACACGCATCATCTCCACCGCCGGATGGAGCTACAAGTGGAGCGAACATAATAACCGCGACCGCCACACCTTCACCCCAATTGACATCAATTATGTCTATCTTCCTGAGAGCACCAACGATTTCATCAATCAGATTGCTCCCGACAATCCTCTGCTTAGATATAGCTATGAGGATCACTTCATCATGCGATTGGGCTACAACTTCTATCATACCAACAAACGTCAGGACCGTCCATGGAGAAGAATGGCACAAAGGGATATTTTCACTATTCGCCTCAATGCGGAAGTGGCCGGTAATTTACTTTTCGCCCTAAACTCGATTTTCACACATCGTTCCGACTTCCATAGCAATCCATACAGGGTGTTTGGCATACGTTATTCCCAATATGCCAAGGTGGAGACCGACCTATCTTTCCTGCATATCTTCAATGAGCGCAACGCTCTTGCATGGCACACAGGATTCGGGATCGGTGTGCCATACGGCAACTCCTCTATGCTTCCTTTTGAAAAAAGATTTTATGGTGGAGGAGCCAACGGAGTCAGGGGATGGGCAGTTCGCACACTCGGGCCAGGACGCTACCCGGCCTCCAACTCCGTGAGCGATTTCATTAACCAGTGTGGCGATATCCGCATTGAACTGAGTGCGGAATATCGTGCAAAAATATTCTGGGTGCTGGAGGGAGCCCTCTTTATTGATGCGGGAAATATCTGGACCATACATAATTATGTGAATCAGCCTTACGGTATGTTTCATTTCAATTCTTTCTATAAGGAAATCGCCGCTGCTTACGGGGTCGGTCTCCGACTCGACTTCACTTATTTCCTACTGAGATTTGATTTAGGCATGAAGGCTCATAATCCTGCCATCAATGCCGAACCATGGCCTCTGATTCATCCGAGATGGGGAAGGGATCATTCATTCCATTTCTCAATCGGTTATCCTTTTTAAATTTGAATTTATGAAACAACTTGTGATATTTGACCTTGACGGGACCCTCCTGAACACGATAGCAGATCTTGGAAATGCATGCAATTATGCTTTGCGCATGATGGGTTATTCCGAACACGCACTTTCCACTTACAATTATATGGTTGGCAATGGTGTGCGCAAACTTATCCAACGTGCCGAACCGGATGCGGATGAGGAAACAGTGGATAAGCTTCTGAGCATTTTCCGGGAGTATTATGACCAGCATTGCACGGATGAGACAATCCCCTACCCCGGCATTCCGGAACTTCTTAAAGATTTGACCGAACGGCAAATTGCTATAGGAGTGACGTCAAATAAATATGAGGCCGCTGTTGAAAAGATTGTCAAGCACTATTTCCCCGACATCCCCTTTGTGGCTCTCTTAGGGCAGATTGAAGAGAGGCCTGCCAAGCCTGACCCTTCTATTGTTTTCACGCTTCTCAATGAATTCCCGACTCCCAAACGTGAAATTCTTTATGTGGGTGATTCAGCCGTGGATATGGAGACTGCACGAAGGGCATGTGTGGAATCGGTTGGAGTAACCTGGGGCTTCCGACCGGTATCTGAGTTGCGAAAGGCTTACGCTGACCATATTGTGAACAGGCCATCAGAGATTTTAAAGCTTACTGAGGAGAGATAGGTTATTTGGGTTATAAGGTTATAAGATTAAAGGGTTATAAGATTATAGGGTTATAAGGTTATGGAAAATAATTTTTCTAAAAAATTTCTTGTTTCGGCAAATGAAGCAAATCCTGAAGGTGAACTTGCAGTGCATATCCTCGTGAGCGACCTTATTGTGGTTGCCACCAAGGCTGCACTGGAATTAGGGATCGGAAATCCGACAATGGCTCACCTTAATGCCGGCTGGGTGTTGTCTCGGCTTACAATCGAGATGACTTCCTATCCCAAAGTCAACACTGAATACCTTATAATCACCTGGGTGGAAAGTTGGAACAGGCATTTTTCTGTCCGCGATTTTGAAATTCAAGATTGCGAAGGCAACACAGTGGGATATGCCCGCTCAATATGGATGGTGCTTAATACAATTACCCACGAGAATTTCGGACTGTCCCATCTTACTCTCCCGGAAGATGCGGTGTCAAAAAGACCCTGTCCGATATCAAGACAGGAGAAGCATATTGAAATATACCGGCATGACGCAGAAGAGGTGCCTTCCTCGGCTTTAAAAGCAAATGCAGGTGAACGTAGTTATACATTCAAGTATAATGACATTGATTTTTACAGACATGTGAACACTGTGCGATACGTATCTCTGCTCCTGAATTCATATTCTCTCGAAGAGTTTGACCGGTTCTTCCTCTCACGACTGGAATTGTCTTTCCTTCACGAAGGTAATTTCGGAGAGACTGTAGAGATCAGGCGTTTTAATCATCCAGACTACCTCTCCTCATTCTCCCTATTCTCGGAGAAGAAAAATATGCCTATCCTCTTTGCAAGAATAGCACTGAAGGCTCGTCAGGAAGATTAAAGGACGGGGCATTATATATTGCGACAAAGAGTGATGATGAATCTGCACACCATGTGCAGGAAATATAAGCTAACTTTGCATCAGAAAATAAAAAGAACAAGCTTATGTGTAAACATTGTCATTCTTCCCACGAGGAACATAATCATTCCCACGAGCATAACCATTCACATGGTGAGCAGGACGGAGGGATATTGAGCACCTATTCCCGTGAAATTCTTTCGGGCATCCTTCTAATAGCAGGGCTGATTGTCAGTAATTACTACACTTCTCCATTCTGGTGGATTTTCTATCTGATCGCCGTTCTTCCTGTGGGACTCCCCATCCTGAAAGAGATGCTTGAGTCATGGAGAGGCGGAAGCATCATGAATGAATTCACCCTCATGGTAGCCGCCACAGCAGGAGCATTCGCCATTGGTGAATATCCGGAAGGAGTTGCTGTGCTCCTTTTCTATTCGTTCGGAGAGAAGATGGAGGATACGGCTTCTGACGACGTGAAGCGACGGATAAAGGCGTTGCTTGGGCGCCTACCCGACACGGCACGACTCAAGGATGGAAACTCCCTCCGGACTGTCAATCCTGCCGATCTTCTGCCGGGCTCAATCCTGGTAGTTAATCCGGGTGAAAGAATCCCGGTTGATTCCGAACTCTTGGGTTCAAGGGATGTTGACTTCGATACATCGGCCATTACCGGTGAATCTGTGCCTCGCACATTCCGTCCTGGCGAAGAGCTATCGTCAGGCATAATCCCGGTGAATCAATCTGTGGAAGTTAAAACCACAAGACATTTCTCAGATTCCTCAATGACCCGCATCATGAAGATGATTGAGGAGGCACAGGAAAGCAAGTCGCCCACCGAGAATATGTTGCGACGCATCACAAGATGGTACACCCCTCTCGTTTTTGCCTGCGCACTCCTTCTCTTTTTCATTCCCTGGATTGTGGCATTGGCACAGGGAGCGGATTTTGAATGGATGAAATGGCTCAGGAGATCTCTTGTCTTCTTGGTATGCTCTTGTCCATGCGCGCTTGTGGTAAGCATCCCGCTGAGCTATTTTGCGTCCTTAGGTAATGCCTCACGCAGGGGACTCCTCTTCAAAGGATCCAAGTATGTTGATGCCATGCGCGATGTCAAGACAGTGATGTTTGACAAGACAGGCACCCTTACCTCAGGTAAATTCCATGTTTCGGCAATCTCCGGGAACACCGGTGAGCAGGAGATTATTTCCTTGGCAGCCGCACTTGATAAGGAGTCGTCACACCCCCTTGCAAAAGCCATTGTTGAATATGCCGCCACCAAGGGCATACAACCGGCCACTGCTGATGAAGTCACAACAATTTCTCACGGCATGGCAGGACGCATCAACGGGAAGCATTACTTGGTCGGCTCGCGTTCCCTCATGAATAAGCATAACATTGTTGTGCCTGAGTCCAATTCTGACGCTTCGGAAATATGTGTGGCTCTTGATGGCAAATACATGGGTTCGATTTATCTTCTCGACACTGTCAAGCCTGAAGCCAAAGAGGCCATAAGGCAACTTCATTCATTGGGCGTCACCTCAGTTGAAATCCTTTCAGGCGACCATGAGGAGGCGGTGAAACGTGTAACACTGGAAATAGGAGCCGATGCCTTCTCTGCCTCATTGCTTCCACAGGATAAGCAACGCATCATCAACCTGAAAAGGCAAACGGGAAATGGGAAGGTGGCATTTGTCGGCGATGGCATTAACGATGCTCCTGCAATTGCAACCTCTGATGTCGGTGTTGCAATGGGAACACTCGGCACAGATATAGCAATGGAAAGCAGTGATATCGTTATCGCAGGAGATTCGCTGGTGAAGCTTCCCGAAGCCATAAGGCTCGCCCGGAAAGTCAGAAGAGTAGTGATTGAGAATGTTTCGTTTGCGCTCGGTGTAAAGGCTCTTGTCATGATTTTGGGAGCATTCGGAATAGCCTCCCTTTGGGCTGCAGTGTTTGCGGATACAGGTGTGACACTTATCACTATCATCTGGACTCTCCTCAGACTGAGGAAATGAACTTAAAAGCTTCTCTTTGCGTTACTCTTCTACAGGATAAACCATAGACTACGGGTTAGAAATTTATTCGAGCGAAAAGAATGAACGAAGATCAGCTAATAAAAAAAATGCAGGAACACGGCGTGCGTCCAACCGCCGTGAGAATGATGATCGGCCGATTCCTTGATTCGGCCGATCATCCTATGTCGGCACTGGAGATAGAAATGGCCCTTGACACCGTGGATCGATCCACCATTACACGCACCCTGGCAATCTTTGGCGAGAATTCCCTTATACACGTGATTGAAGATGGTTCCGGTGCCTCCAAATATGAGATATGTGCCTCAGATCATAATGAGGAACCCTCCGACATGCACCTCCATTTTCATTGCCGGAAATGTGGAAAAACCACTTGCCTTCCCATTCCTATCCCTGAAATTACCTTACCTCCCGGTTTCTTAGCTGAATCAGCAAATTTTACCATTACCGGAGTTTGCGAAAACTGTAAAAAATGAGAGGACCGGAAGTCGTGACTTCCGGTCCTCAAACATATAACTAAACAAAATGAATATTTGCAGGATTAGATGATACCCTGAGCCATCATAGCATCGGCAACTTTGAGGAAGCCGGCAATGTTGGCACCCTTCATATAGTTGATATAGCCATCAGGCTGAGTGCCATGCTCAACGCAAGCTGCATGGATGTCGTCCATAATGGTATGGAGCATCTCATCAACCTTAGCGGCGCTCCACTGAAGGTGTTCGGCATCCTGAGTCATTTCAAGACCGGAAACAGCCACACCACCTGCATTCACAGCCTTACCGGGGCCATAAGGAATCTTGTTCTCAACGAATGTATCGATAGCTTCAGGAGTACAACCCATGTTGGAAACTTCTGCAACCATGAGGACTTTGTTAGCAACAAGCTGTTTAGCATCGTCACCGTTAAGCTCGTTCTGAGTTGCACAGGGAAGAGCGATATCCACTTTCTGCTCCCATGGTTTCTTGCCGGGGAAGAATGTAGAGCCGGGGAAACGGTCTGCGTATGGAGCAACGATATCATTGCCTGTTGCGCGGAGCTCAAGCATATATTCTATCTTCTCTGCATTGAGACCTTCGGGATCATAAATATATCCGTCAGGACCGGAAATAGTGACAACCTTACCACCAAGCTCAGTAGCTTTTGTAGCGGCACCCCATGCAACGTTACCGAAACCGGAGATTGCTATAGTTTTACCCTTGATGTCAGTGCCAAGATCCTTAAGCATATTGCATGCAAAATAGAGGGCACCGAAACCGGTTGCCTCAGGACGGATACGGCTACCACCGAATGAAAGACCCTTACCGGTGAATGTGCCTGTGTTCTCACGAGCAAGTTTCTTATACATACCGTACATGTAACCAACTTCGCGTCCACCAACGCCTATGTCTCCTGCGGGAACATCGCGGTCAGGACCGAGATTACGCCAAAGCTCCATTACGAAAGCCTGGCAGAAACGCATGATTTCAGCATCGCTCTTTCCGCGTGGGCTGAAGTCAGAACCGCCTTTACCACCACCCATCGGGAGAGTAGTGAGAGCGTTTTTGAATGTCTGCTCGAAACCGAGGAATTTAAGAATTGAAAGGTTCACGGACGCGTGGAAACGGATACCTCCCTTGTAGGGACCGATCGCATTGTTGAACTGCACGCGATAGCCGATGTTGTTCTGAACCTCACCCTTGTCGTCTGTCCAAGATACACGGAAAGTGAAGATTCTGTCGGGCTCAACCATTCTTTCAATGATCTTTGCTTTTTCATACTCAGGGTGCTGGTTATACACCTCCTCTACCGACATAAGAACTTCCTTCACTGCCTGAAGGTATTCCTTTTCACCGGGATGCTTGGCCTCAAGGGCGGCCATGATTTCATTAATGTTCATGTGATTCAGTATTTAGATTTATGGTTAACTTCGATGCAAACTTACTCCTTTTTTCAAATATCTCCAAAAAAATTTATATGTTTAAAAGCAGAAAAGGCCTTCCCGTTAGGGAAAGCCTTCTCATTATCTTGATAATCAGTTATTATTTCTGAGTGAAGATTACGATACGGTTCCAGTCGTTAGTGCTGTAAGGCTGAACATCTGAACCATCATACTTAACTGTGAGACGGTTTCTGTCGATACCATAGTTCTCTACGAGAGCGTCAGCAACTGCGTTAGCACGTTTTTCAGAGAGCTGGAGGTTGTATTCTGCTGTACCGGTATCTTTGTCTGCGTAACCAACAACCATAACCTTCTCGTTGGGGTTAGCCTTGAGCCACTCAGCCATGTTGTAGATATTAACCTCTTCAGTAGGCATGATCTTAGCAGAGTTGATGGTGAAGCGAACAGTTGACATAAGAGGTGCGTTCACGCAGTCTTTCTGTACAGTTGCGGGAGGACAGGGAAGCTGAGCCTCGAGGTTAGCGATAGTTTCACCAGCTGCGATGAGGTCTGCGCGGAGGTTGTTAACTTGTCCGTTGAGGGCAGCGATCTGAGAAACATACTCACAATCGTTGTAAGTGTTCCAGTTGCGACCGTTGATATTGAAGTTGAAACCACCCATTACAGATACGTTAGCATCGATTGATTCGCCCATAGCTGAACCATTCCAGTTGTCGCCGTAGAAAGATGCACGAGCTTCTGCGAAGAAGTCAACAGCTTTGCAAAGACGGAAACGGAACTGAAGACCTGCAGATACAGGAAGAGTCCATACTACATTCTTAACTTTTCCGTGGTTGTCAACAACATTAGTTGCTGCGGCGGGCTGATGACCGGCGGCATCGCGGATATCCCAGTTAGCGTCACCACCAAGACCTACGAAAGGTATAAGAGAGAATACGCGCTTGCTGTTGGGACCCTTGATTGAGTTAAACATATCCCACATCAACTCTGCCTGGAGCTGTGCGTGTTTTGAACGAGTCCAGCCGTTGTCAAGACCGGCACGAGTATTTTCATTCCAGTGAAGCGGGCCACCCATTGCTTTGATGCGCCATCCTACATAAGGAGATACCCAGTGACCGAAACCGAAACCGTACTGAACGGTGATTCTGTTTTTGTCGAAGTTTTTGTTGGTTCCGTGCTCAACGAAAGGAACTGTTGCACCTGCGCCGATTTCGATGAACCAGTTGTCACGCCAGTTAGCGTAATAATGATTGGTGTTGTCGCAGTTGAACTCAGTCACTGTAGTTGACTCAGCTACGAAAACATCCTGTGCGTTTGCAGGAGCTGCTACTCCAAGTGCGCCTGCAACTGCGATTGCGTAGTAAAGATTCTTAGCTTTCATAATTATAACTTTAAATAAATTATTTTCGATGTCAATTCCGCATTGCGAAATTATACATATTT
>CAMWIH010000013.1 GCA_947174305.1 uncultured Porphyromonadaceae bacterium
GTTTTGAATAAGGCATGGAAACCATGCACCGTATACATAAATTTTATATCAATAACCCTCTTCTATAACTCTAAGATTTATTAGTATCTTTTACTTCTCCCATCTTCACTATCCTTATAGCCTCTTCGATATCCTTCTTCATACGGATCACTTTCACGAGAATGAGACTCGTTCATTCTTTTTTCATATTCTTCTTCTTCTCCCGGAAGTGGGGCAAAGATATTGTTTCTATCGTATCTTACCCCTTTATAATTCCTACCTGTTTGTTCTTCAATTTGATTTTGCCATGTAGTCATATCTATTACCTCCGTTTCCTCCTTCTCTCCAGTCTTGTTGTTATTACAAGAAATCAAAAGTATAAGTAAAATCGAAAATATTATCCGTATCATAAAATACTATTAAAGGTTTTCTTTCTGCAAAGATAATCAATTAAGTCATAAAATAAAAGTATGTAGCCATCATTACGGCCACATACCTTTGTTGTCAGTCATAAACCACAGTGAACTCCTCCAATGAATAGCAGAGGTCGCTGTTCTTCCGAGAGTAGGAATCAAGAGCCTTTCTACAAGAGTCGAGGGTTTTCAGATTTTTTGAACCTGTTATCTTCTCAACATCTCGAATTAAGTTTTCTAGATTGTCGTAGTACTCAGTCTCTTCATTTTCAACCCAAAGGTAAAACCTCTCAGGGAAATATTGCCCTGTATCATCGTTTGTGATATAGATACCCATACCGGACTCCTCACTTTGATAGTATAGTTTGATGTTCGGGAATTTCTCTTCAATGAAATGGCGCACTTCATTAGGTTCACTCCATGCTGATTCAACGCTGAAAGATATAACACCATTCTCATAGAGTAGATTATCCCATGATCCACGACAATAGATTTTATTCCAGTCACCTCCGAGCTTGATAACGAGATTACCCAGCCATGTTGAACCAAAGCCGTTTTCATGCAGACCGGGAGATTTCATATTCTCCAATTCTGACATAATGGAGTGGAGCTTGTCAAGTTGTTTCTTATCACCGGTTACGTGATATTGAGTATAACACCAATTAGGCATGATTTACCTCCTTCCCATTTTCATACCGATAGATATTCAGGTTTTCAGTTGTCATCCACTGGCAGTCTTTGAGTCTGAAACCATATTTATCTTCGAGAGTGCTGAGGAATGATTCAAAATCCTCATATTTCTCAGATTCCTTCTTCTCTTCTTCCGTCAGATGGATAATATTGAGAAATCCACCGCAGAAGTCGAGGATGATAACATAATTTGTTTCCATGTCTTTACCTGTTATTTATGAATTGATTTTTGATTCTTTGAACTGTTGATATGCCTATGCCTTGAAGTTTGGCTATGTTCCTGACTGAATAGCCTTTCTTCAATAGCGTTATGACATCTTTGTATTGCTCGCGTAAGGCTTCTTCTGATTTGGTTGAGCCTTTCTTTCTTCCGAGTTTTCCACCTTTGGCAATATAGTTAGCCCTGCCGGAGTTCAGTCTGAATTTGATGTTTTCTCTTTCAAGTTGGGCACAGGTGGAGAGGGTTGCAATCATTACCGGGGCGAAAAGGCTTGGTTTACCTTCATCGTCCAGAAGTGTGAATTGCTCTTTTTGAAAGTAGATGTTGATTCCAGCGTCGATCATCTCCTTGACGGTCGATAATACCTCAAAAGCGTTTCTGCCAAGACGTGATAATTCAGAAATCAGGATTTGTGTGATATTATTGGATTTGGCATATTCGATAGCCTCCAATAATACAGGTCGCTCAGTATTACGTTTTGCTCCGGATATATGTTCCTCAAATATCTTGACTATTGTGAGATTTGAATATTCTGCATATCGGGAAAGGTCTGAAATCTGGCGTTCTGTGTTTTGTCTATCACCCACGCTGGAGACGCGGGCATAGATGATCGCTTGTTTCGTTTCCATTTTAATCTTTGTATTTTATGGTTACATTGTCGGGGCGTATTCAAATGTCATTATAGATTTATTTGAACACATCGACTGTTTGAACACAAAAAGAAGAGAGAACCGATTTTATTCAGTCCTCCCTTCTAATGGTCGGGATGGGTTAACTCAACTTATCCTTGTATTTCCGGTTGAGATATTCCAAAAGCAGAGATTTTATAAACTCCGCTTTGTCAGATTCCGTGTATGTAAAGTAATATGAACGGTCATTTCCATTTCTATCGCTCCTTATCACACTTCCCCGGTAATCTCCTTTTGAGAGGAAATTCTCAAGGCTTTCGCTTGTGTTCGTATCGGTATTCTCATATTGAAGATATAGATCCACCGATAATTTCCCTTTGAAGAGTCTTATCCCTTCGACTTCTGAATTCCAGTCATTGCCGGTTCTCAGTCCGTATGGGATTCTCAGCTCTTTATTCCGGCTCTTACTGATTCCAGAACCGGTTTCCTTCACCATTCTTGTTATGGTTTCGGTTGTAATGGACAGTGTTTCCGGTATTGAGAGATTCCTTACAATCTGGATTTTCTTTTTCGGGGCTGTCCTTGAAAAGATGAATTTGTTTATATCCATAGTTTTCAGTCATTATAGTATTCTTTCATATAGCAGCGTTCACAAAGACTGCCATAATCGTTCACATCGCTTGGGGTCATAGGTCTGCCACAATACTCACAATATCTTGTGATAGTATGATGTACCTGATGTGCCACCTCAAAGATAGAGGGACCAAGATGCTCAATAGAGAACTTAGAAGATGTATTCTTCCTTGTCGTTTTCTTTGCCATTGGTTAGAAAAGTTTGATGGGTTGTTAATGATTCTTCTGTCTCGTCACCATACATTAGGCGATATTCCTCTACGATACGCTCAAAGTCCTCCATTTTGAGTCTGGGGAAATTCGTATGGTACATATCGTACAGATCTGCCCCTGTTAACGAGGGATCCTGCTGTAAGAATTCGTAGATTTCATTTTCAATCTCCCATTCGTCATAGTAGCCGTAATAGTCGTTTTCTCCAACTTCATGGGGATAGACTTCGGTACAATCCTCTATGATATGCTGAACCAAACGCCAGCATTTATCCAAATCGCGTTTCACTGTGATCTCCTCGTCTGTGTGAGGATTGTAATACCCACAGCTAATATTGACGGCTGAAACTGATAATCCTTTTTCTTTAAGGGTCTCAACATCGGTCATCATCCCCTGTTCTTCCTTATAGCCCCATTTCTCCGGGTCAATGGCTTGTATAAACGCCTCGGAACAAAGGTCTGTGCATCCGATTGAGGTTATCAAGTCAGAATTTCCTTTTCGGTCGCATTGAATTACAAACCGACAGTCCTCGAAAAAGCTCATTTCTGCATGGGATGAGCCTTGACAACCGGTTTCTTCCTCTCTGAAAAATACGACTTTCAGATAATCGTACTTTTTAAGTGTTTCAATAGCGATAAATACTCCGTTTTTATCATCACATCCTGGCCCTTCGATTTGATGGCTCTTAGCCGAATAACCGAATATTATATCTCTGGTCTCAATTGCCTTGAAATCCTTGGAGTGAATTCTTTGAACCTGATCCAAATGGGCGACGATGCAGGGATAGGTTTCAGCTTCACCTTTAATCGCATAAATATTGCCATAGGCATCCTTACCCAGCTTTATATCGCCGGGCAGGGATTTGATATAGGAAATGAGGAACTTTATCATTTTGTCCTCCTTTCCTGATGGTGAATGTATGGCGTATAACTTTTTAAGCAAACGCCAGTCTAATGTATTATCCATTTTCTTATAGGTATTATGCCGATTTCAGTGCCTCATACCGGTTGTCTATGAACCAGATATTTCCGGCACCGAACACTTGGCGGGTTGTTATTAAATATTCGAGTGAATCCTTACTGATGGTGATCTGTCGGTATGTCTGGGTCTCATCATCCCAAGAGTTGATTTCCGTTATATCCTCTTCTCTGTAGAAGTATCTTGCATCATATTCTGAGAAGTGGAAATTCTCTTTGATATATTCCTCTTCACAGTTATCATCACAGAAATATGCTTCCGCTTCTGGATTATAAGTGGCATCTTCCTTTACAATCCACTTACCACAGGCATCACATTGGGTTACATCATCTTTATGGTGATATTCTCCTTCGCTTTCAACATAAATGAAGTCCTCAAGATTATCCACATCTACGTCTATCTCTTCACCATGATAATAGCACATTCTTACCGACTGACAGTTATAGTCGTGGTATTCGTCATATTCCTGATCTTCTTCATCCTCGTCACCCTCCAGATTATAATCGGTGGTGTCAAGACAATAATCGTATGATGCCTCCGGATAATTATAGGCGATGTTATTGTCGTAATCGTAATACTTGAAAGAATCCTGAAAACTGAGAGTTTCGTGTGTGTCAAGATTACATCTGATTGAGAATTTCATGTCTGCAAGTGAGGAACCATCATTTGCAACAAAAGCTCGTGATTCTGAACAGCCGGCTCCTATCTGCTTGTAGCCTTCAATGTAGTTACCCTTTATGAGCAAGTCAACAAGAAGTCTTTTTAGAACTTCATTGGATTCTTTGGAGTATTGGCGTTCAAGCAATCTCCATTTCTTTCCATACTGATCATATACGTCAGTGAAGAGAATGGCTCTTGACAGTACATAGCCATCCTTGTCAAGAAGATATGCGGCCTTTGCATCGACCGAATTTTCATAGAAGTAATGTCTGTCTCTTCCCACCATGCAGGAACAGCCGTTGAAACCACGACATTCATCTTCATCATAGATCAACCTGAAATTATCATCCACATGAAGCTCGACCTCCGGAGTCTGGCCATAGGTATAGGTCATCCAATCTTGTGTAAATTCTTCTGATAGCCAGTTTATTACTTGCTGAGATAGAATCCTTCCTATCCCGGTTTCCCTGATAATGGCGGTGAAGAACTTTCCTGCCTTCATTTTAAAGACACGCTCAGTCTTTACATTCACATATCTCACAGATCTCTTATCGAAATCTTCACATAGACCCTGCAATGAGTCAGTGCGGTATTGAGAACTCCAGTAAGTCTTGCCTATAAGCTCAACCTTGTTTGTAAGCTCCTTATCCTCTTTCCCTAATTTCTGGATTGATTCGAGGATAACCTTTTTAAGCTCTGCCATGTTTCTTATCCTTAGCAGAGAACGGTCATTGTGTTGCCGGCAATATCGTAATAAAGCACGGTTCTTGAGGTGTTGAAGCAATATCTTGTTTTTTCTGCTCTTCTCACCGTTTCCATGTATCGTAAAGCCGAAGAGATATTTGAAATCTTCATAATCGGTGATATTGAAATTTATCATTTTTCTGATATTTTAGTATTTCACAAAAAGAAATGAGGGAGACAGCCTTTTTACGGGCCACCTCCCTCTTCGGTTGGTAGTTGCTATATTTCAAGCTACTATATGAAGGGAATATACAAAGTGTCTATCACCTCCATGAGTTTACGAGAGCCTTCTTTCGATGCTTCGTTTCTTGGATCCACGCTGCGATTAGGATCAGCGTATTCTCTGAGAACTGCAACAAGAGTCCTGAATAGTGTCTGTTGCAAAGTCCTGTGGAATGTGGTACAGGCTTGGGCAAATTTTCTTTCATCCCAGCCCATATCATTGATTGCGTCTTCCAAAGCCATTGCTGCTCTGTATTCGCGGGATTGTTCAAGATTATCCATTTTTCAGATAGCTATTGTGAGGCTCCCTGCTACTCGGCTTATTCTCATGAAAGGCTCGATGTCAATATCTGAATGAGCCTCCTTGAAGTCTGCCAGTGAAAAGGAGCTTCGGGTTGTGGGTAGTTTTCTTGTTATACACATTGTTTCGGTTGCCCATGACTTTATGTCCTGAGCCTCCATAATTGAGAGTATTTTGGCCTTGATGCTGTTGAGTTTCGTTTCAGCCTCCGTTTTGGCCTGAATGAGCTTACGTATTTCCGATTCCTGCTGACGTATATCTTCAGGAATTGAATAGGGATTGTTGAACTGCTCTCCCATAGAGTCAGCCAAGAGAAGTTCCTTGACTATCTCAGAGGGAATTCTTTTTAGTTCAATGAAGTCAGAGATATGATCGAAACTGCCATCCTTCTTCTGCTTATTTCGGATGTGAAGGATGAAGATACGACGTACTTTTGCTTTCTTGTTTTGTAACTCAAAGAGATAAGCATAGACAGAGAGTTGCCAACGAGCCTTTTCTCTTTTCTCCGGAGTCATAGTGCCGTATGTTTTGATGTCGCCGATGTCAAAAGTAGTTTCATCAACACGATACACCTTGTCTATCATCGAGGCATAGTTCTCATTGTCTGTTATGAGATATTCTGAGATTTCATGCACCAAGCCTTGTTCAGTGGTAAGGCTTATGTAATCTGCAACCTCCTGTGTCCCGTCATTTTCCCAGTACATGTCGAAATCCTCAATTGATCGGTGTACTGTTGTTCCATATTCCGCTGCCTGTCTTATAATAGCTTCTGGAATACCTTCGTATGTGTCAGGAAATAATTGACGTTCCAACATTCCCGTTATACCGGAAAGATATTTGTTTTTCTCAGGTAGGTAGTAGGTATGATCTTCCTCGTTAAAGACCACACTACAATGTTTTAATTCTATTCTTTTTGTTGCCATATATTAAGCTACGTTTATCAGTTCCTGTTTACGAGCCGTGAAAAGAGCGAGAATCTGAGGGTTGTTTCTTACTTCGCTCTCATGTTGGCGGTAGAGTGTATTCAGTTCCTCTTTTGTCCTTACTGCATTCAGAGCCAGCCTGATATTTTCATATCTGTCAGCCGGCTTTCTCTGTCTCTTCGGTTTTGACTGTTGTTGAGTCATCATCGGATCCTGCTGAGATTCCATTGATTCCGGAAGGTCTTCTCCTGCATAGATGTAGAGTGCCAATCCAAACATACTCAGATTTTTGACCAAACACCTCATCAATGTTTTATTAATATCAAACATAGAGGCTGCGTCCACCTTCTTGTCGATATATTTCCTGTTTGTCTTGTCCCATACCTGATAGGTGTAGGCCTCAGTTTTCATCGCTTTGTTGGTTCCATCCATTACCGGAAGCCACATGGAGTATGTAAGACCATCTGCTGTTACCTCCGTCATTACCATTATGCCGATTCCTGGATCAACGAAATAAGGGAGATTTGTGTTGGGGTCTCTGATAACCCTGTATGATGCTGTCGGGTAAACCTCCTTGAAGGCTTTCCATGCGTTAGCCCAGGATATGTAAGAGAGTCCGTTCTTTGATTCTGTCCTGTCGCTGAGATTGAGAGATGTGAGGCGGTTGAAATTCTCTGCCACGCTGTTCTCTCTATTGTTCATGTTCTGTTGCTCCTGATCATCATTCAGAAAGTCGATGGGAGCGTATTCTTCACTGCTCATTGTTATTGATTTTTTAAATGTTAGACAAAAGAAAGGAGACCCCACACTTTTTGATTATTATTAGTGTAGAGCCTCCCTTCGTTGATTGATTAATTCAGGAACCAGCTGTAGGAGTCATCTGTGCCGTTTAAAGCGTTGGCTATTCCTGTTGCGAATGTAGTACAGTTTGCGTTCCTTTCGATCCAGAGGTCGCTGTAACTGTTCTTGACAGCCTCATTGAGAAGATTCATAAGCTGCCAACATGAGATTGAGCCATCAGAGTTCTCCCTTATACCGAAATTGGGATTCTTAATGTACTCTTTGGTCGCTGCATTAACCACTGAGTCTCCTAAGAGAATCTGTGGCAATTGCTTTTGCTTGATATTGGGGAGTGCCTGATATAATCTCAGTCTCCCGATTATCTTGCAGAACTGTTCCTGACTAATCCACGTGTTATTCAGGGCTTCAAGATCATATAGAGTTTTTTCCTTTACATCATTGAACCTGTTGAAAAGCTCAAATGCTTTCTGGAAAATATCTGCTTCGGTCATACAAAGCAGGGTGTCGCTTATGCCGTCTGTCGTAAGCATCATGTTACTGCATACTCTCACCCGGAATCCAATGAAGATCCGGAAATGCTGTGGGTTCTGACGGGTATAAAGCTTATCCTCATGGTAGCTTCGTGTTCCTCCGATTGTGAGTGAAATGGGCTGACCGTTTATTGAGGATGTCATTGTTGTGATCTGAGCTATCCATGCGAGACGTTGATAGAAGATAGTCTTTTCATCGTCTCTAAGTTCGGATGCCTTCTTATGTTGAGCCGATGGCACTCTCCCGATAATGGGATGGCTGCACCGGGTCTCAGCTGTTGTGATATTTCCCTGACCGAAGATTACCTCGGCTGCCTTGCGAGTGGTCTCTATGAACTTCTGATGTGAGATTGAGAGACTGTTATCGCTGAAGGTCGGGATTATGTTTCTGTATGTAAGCTCCTCCATTGAGATTTCATGTGAGGGGCCTTCGATGAAGTTGGGGTGTTTCTCGATATTGGTATCATGAATGTTTTCCACAACTTCAAAAGTCGGTGTTGTGATGATGCCTCTTTCCTGCATCGCCACATAAGAATTGTTTTCCATTTTGTGATGTTTTAAATTGTTGATATTCTCATTAAATGAAGAAAAAAGACAAACGTTTGGATAAGTCTTTTACATTAACTTTCTCATTTCGTTTATCTTTTTTGCTGATTTGAGCAGGCTTAGAAGCACCTCACTCAAAATGATGCAGACCGTGAGCTTTTTCTTCACGCTGCTATGGGTTTTTTGTCATGTTTTGTGGCTTTTCTCCTGCCACGGAATTTTGATAGCATTTCTGCCACGATTGATGAGGCGATCAACACCTCAGATACATTGCCTATAATGGCAACAGCTTTAAATACTTTGTTCATTTTTCTTTTTCTCTTTTTATATGGTTATTACTTTGGTTATATTTTCAATTTTTACATTTATAAGGCATTGAGATATGTTGCAACCGGATGCACCGTCTTTTCATACTAGCCATTTTATTTTTCTTTGTTCCGTTATAAAATTATACCATCTTATCAGTTTATAGTAGCTTACTATTTTTTTGATGATTATTTTATTGCCATATCGGGTCTTTTCATTAACTTTGCGTTCAAGTTAAAGAAATGGCGAATGACAGAAAATATTAATCGTATAAAAGTAGTGTTATGTGAAAAGAATGTAAAGGCTAAATGGCTTGCCGAGCAATTACAAGTTAATCCTGCAACCGTAAGCAAGTGGTGTACTAATACATCCCAGCCGGATTTACATACTTTACGATCAATTGCCACATTGTTGGAAGTGGATATTAGAAGATTGTTGAATCCCACCGACGAACAGGCAATAAGTGCTGAACCAATAATATTATATGGAGTGAGAAATGGCTGAAAGTCATCAAAATAATATAATTAACGAAGTCGTGGTTAATACTAACGATTTCATTAATAGTGTGCCGAAGTCAGAGAGAAAAAAGTTCGGTCAATTCTTCACGACTGCCAAGACTGCCGAGTACATGGCTTCTCTCTTTAACCTTGATTACTCGAAATCTGAATTACACATTCTTGATGCCGGTGCCGGAACTGGCATTCTTTCATCTGCATTATTGGATAAAATCTCCAATGACGGGTACAAGGGAAAGATAAAGTTGACTTGTTACGAAACAGATCTTTCAGTTCTTCCGATATTGGAGAAGAATCTTCAGCTTGCACACGAAAAATATAATCTCGAATTTGAGATAATAAAGGAAAATTATATAACCAGCCAGTTTTTTGGTGAAGGTTCTTTAATGGATGGCGATTGTGAGAAATTCGATTATATTATTGGAAATCCTCCCTATCTGAAAATATCTAAAGACGCACCGGAAGCTTTGTGTATGCCACAAGTTTGCCATGGAGCTCCAAATCTATATTTTCTATTTTGGGCAATGGGAATATATAACCTGAAACAGAATGGTGAACTTGTGTATATTATCCCTCGTTCATGGACATCCGGGGCATATTTTAAGAAGTTCAGGAGTTACTTATTTAAGCATTGCGTTATTAGTGATATTCATCTCTTCGAAAGCCGGGATAAAGTGTTCGGAGGAGATGCAGTATTGCAAGAGACGATGATTGTTAAAGTTATAAAGACTCTGGATAAGCCTCAAAATATCAATGTTTCGACTTCCTCCACTTCTGATTTTTTGGATATTAGGGATTTTAAGGCTCCGTATGATGTGATTATACCCCAAAATCAGTTTGTATATTTGATAACAAGTTCGGAAGATTCAGCAGTATTGGAACGAATCAATAGATTGCCAAACACTCTTCCGGACATCAGAATGAAGATGCAAACAGGTATTGTGGTAGATTTCAGAACTCGTGAGGCTCTTCGAGATTCAATGGAAGAAGATGCTTATCCGCTACTTTATTCTACGCATATTAAGGATGGCAGAGTGGTTTGGCCCGTTGGAAAAGAAGGTGAATTCATAAAAACAACTCATGCAAGTTATCTTCAGGAGAATAGTGATTTTCTTATTGTCAAACGTTTTACCTCAAAGGAGGAGAAACGTCGTTTACAGTGCGGTATATTCCTGAAAAAGAGATTTAGCCAGTTTAAATATATCAGCACACAGAATAAGGTTAATTTTATAAAATGCGACTCGCCTTGTATCACTTATGGATTGTATGTGTTGCTGAATTCAAGTTTATATGATAGCTATTATCGTATAATGAACGGTTCTACACAGGTCAATTCAACTGAGGTAAATCAGATACCTATTCCTGAAAGGGAGGTTATCGAGGCTATGGGGAGAGAATTAATGCGTACTGAACTTACTGAAACGAACTGCAATAGGATATTAAACAGATGGATAAGCTAGAGATTGCAAAAGGCCTTTTGGCAGACTTGGGAATGCCTCCCAAACAGCAGAGCGTGTTATGCGCTTTAACTTTGTTGGCAATGGCAAAACTTGAAAAAGAAACTCCGTGGTCGGAAGCAACCAATGATTGGATAAGAATACACGATATTATTGGATTTATTTCATCAAAGTATGGTGTTATTTATGCGGAAAACTCCAGAGAAACTTTCCGTAAACAAGCTATGCACCCTTTTAGAACTGCGGCATTAATAGAGGATAATGGAAAAGCTACCAATAGTCCCAATTATCGTTATCGTCTGACTTCCGAGTTCCTGAATGTCATAAGGGAAGTTAATGATGACAACTCTTGTGTGTCTGAACCCGGAGTATCATTACAGCAGTTCTTATATAATCATTCTTCCCTGACAGAAATATATGCATCTAAAAAAGCGATGCAGAAAATGCCGGTCCGAATAAATCATCAAGAATTTACATTCAGTCCCGGAAAACATAACCAGCTTCAGAAGGCAATAATTGAGGAGTTTGCCCCAAGATTCGCCCCCAATTCCGAATGTCTGTATGTAGGTGATACTATTCAGAAGGATTTGGTTAAGAATGTATCCAAACTTGCTGAATTAGGCTTTGAGATAACGCTTCATGATAAAATGCCGGATGTCGTGTTGTATCGGGAAGATAAAAATTGGATTTATTTCATTGAATCCATAACATCAGTTGGTCCGATGGATCCCAAACGAATTATTGAGATTGAATCAATGACAAGAAATGTATCAGCAGGAAAGATTTATATCTCGGCGTTTCTTGATTTCGCCACGTTTAAGAAATTCTCAGATCAACTAGCATGGGAAACCGAGGTATGGATTGCTGATATGCCCGACCACATGATTCATCTGAATGGTGATAAATTCTTAGGTCCAAGATGAATAGGACATCTGAGTAAATATAGGAGGTTGTTAGAATCTTAATACTTATGATTTTCAGAGAGGGAGTCTTTATTAATAACATATTGCTTATCAAATCAAACAAAATATCTATCATTGTTTATGAATAAATTCAATATATTATTCTCAACTCTCGGTATATGGATAATGATGTTTTCCATTTCTTCTTGTGGCTCCACTTCATCATCAAATAATAATGAAGAAACGGAATGTTCACGTTGCAATGGATCTGGAAAAATAATCATTCAATGTGAGGACTGTAACGGAGAGGGAGAATTAGAGTGTAATGATTGTGATGGGAACGGAAAGTTAACGTGTTCATATTGTTTTGGAGAGGGAAATATGAATTGTTCTTCTTGTGGAGGAAGTGGAAGAGACTATTGTTCTTATTGCGACGGGAATGGTATAAGAAGATGTTATGTTTGTGGTGGTACCGGCTCTGGTTCTTGGGATGAATATTGTTCCACTTGTTCAGGATCCGGATACATGTATTGTGATGCTTGCGGTAGAATGGGATATAAGGAATGTTTTTCATGTAGTGGATCGGGATTGACGGATTGCTCTAGTTGTAGTGGACGAGGCTATAATAGATGTTATGAATGTTATGGAGAAGGGACAATTGAATGCAGTGAATGTGAAGGAGAAGGTAAAATTCAAATTCAATGTTCCGATTGTGGAGGAAGAGGAGCGGTGTAATCTTACATAAGAAGCTATTTTGATATTAATTAAAAAAACAATTTGAAAATATGAAAAACATCGAAATAGAGATATCACGTTTATTGGAATTGTGCTCGTTGTTAGGAGAAAATTTTTCGTCTGAGCAATTAGATTCTCTTATAAATTCATATTATGAATTTAAAGAAAACGCGAAGGATTCTTTTGACGAAGAAAATCCTACATTTCATACAATGGTTAAAATATTCAGATATGGGATTGCCCTGGTTAGAATGGAGATGTCTAATTATTGTCTGGATGAATTTTATTCTAAGAGTTGGAATCTTATATATGAAGATTATATTGAAGTTGAATACTCAGAGAAAGATTTAGTTGTTTTACCACCTCTTTCTTATGAACAACTATATACTGCCTTAAATTTACTTCCCTCTAATACAGTCAAAAGAGTGTTGGGCTCAGATGGCATCAATGTATATAATGCTTTATTTTCTCTCTGGTCAAATAACTCAAAAGATAAATTTATTGAAAAATGTGGAGAAAAGTCAGTGGAGAAAGCGTGTAGAGTTATAGTTGCAGACTTACTTCATAAAGAATCTTTTAAAAGTGAACTTGAACGATTGTTTCTCATTCATGCAGAAAAAGATTTGGAAAATACAATTCTTGTTACTCTGTCTTCCCATCCTGAAAATATACATCTTTTTGAGATGTATCAGGGATTAAAGAAATGTGAATCTACGGTACCTATTATTAATAGCAAATGTGATAATATAAAAACCAATCCTGAGAATGGTTTGGAAGAGATACAAAATTTATGTGTTGATATAAACGAAAAAACAGATGAACAAATCATCTTATTTAAAAAGGTAACTGAAGTAAATTATGCTAAATGTGTTGCATTAATAAATAATAGTTCTCTTCCATTAGGAGTACAGATTAATTTAAAACAATTATGGGAAACATTCGAACCGGTATTTAGGGATGTCGCTTTAATTCCGCTTCCAGTTGCTTCTCAAGACCAGTACTTTCCTAAATTATATGCTGATATAGTAAGTGAGGCTATTGATAATGTATTAGGAGGTGAGGTTTCGGGAAGGTGTGTAAAAGGGAGCAAAGATTTTTCTGGAGAAGACAAATTAGAAGATAAAATTAAATACCAAAATAATCAGGAAGAGATTAAAAATGAGCGTTTACCTGTACCCTTACGTTTTAAAGAGAACCATATTGGGTCACAATATTATGAATCAATATTAAGAAAATTATACTCGTTTTTTAAAAATAATTTTCTAAAAATGACAGAGGATGATTTTGTCTATTTTTTTCAAGGTACGAATAAAAAACCATGCACCTATAATCCTCCTTATTATTGGGACGGTGATGAGAATGAGATGAAAGCACTCCTTCGTATTCTTTACACATCATCTACAGGGGATAGAGATAGATCTAGAAGCTTTGGAACTCTAATTCTCATGCCTAAAGATAGGAATATGGAGAGACCCCGCCATAATTGGAGTCGCGGAAAACACAATTTGGGGAAGACACGTTTAACCCAAATTGAGAATCAACTATCTAAAATTGTACAAGACGTATGCGGTAAAGTCATTATGCCAATCAATCTTAATCGTAAATATGTTAATGGCGTAAAGAAAAAGAGTAACCCCAAAAAGATATAAAAGCTATTTCGATTTAAATTCACATCGGTAGAAGTATGAATGATAGCTGATATTGTCCGAAAGTCCGAAGAATTCGAAGCCGAAGAACCCAAACTTTGAGAGGTCTCTGTCAATTAAGATATAAAAAATGTTAATGAGATAAAAGATTTTCGGACATATTTCGGACAACAACAAGGTCTTAAAATGAAATAAGTCGCTGATATTCAGCGACTTATTTTCGGACTTTGGTGGTGTCACCAGGAATCGAACCGGGGACACAAGGATTTTCAGTCCTTTGCTCTACCAACTGAGCTATGACACCATCTGTTTATGTTTGCTCGGGGAAAGGTTCCCTTTTTTGAAGAGTTCTTGTTTCCCGTTTGCGAGTGCAAAGTTAGGAAGAATTTTTTTATCTACCAAATCTTTAGGCAAATTTTTTTATATTTTTATTGGGGCTGTAGATTATGTGGCTGATTCTTAGTGTTATAATTCTTGATTTTTTTAATTTTCTAATGGCCGGAATTTGCGGATATCGGTGTGTGATTTATATATGGTGAGAATTTAAAGTGGAAGCATAAGTTGTGAAACAAAACGGAGCGTGTCGTTCAAATGACACGCTCCGTCCTGGTCCACAAAAGTTTTTGAGCTATCGGATGATTACCTTCTTTGCTGTTGATTGCGATTTAAGGATATAGATGCCGGCTGAGGGTTTTCCCCTTATACGGCGACCCTGAAGGTCGTACAGGTTTGTTATCTCGGGTTCATTATCTGCCTCGACTAATTCAATGGCTGTGGACATTGAACTCTTAACTGTCAGCTCGTAGGTTGCCGGAGAGTATGTATCACCCGGAGTGAATAGGACATTTTCAGGAAGAGTGGCCGTGATGGTAGCAACGCCATCTCCCTTAAGCACAACTTTACCATCCTCTATGTCGGCCACTTCAGGAGAGGAGGATGAGAGTTCCATCATGTCTGCCGCGGCAGATGGGATGGCGGTGAACGCTGGCATCACGTATGGTTTCTCGTCGTTAAGGTAGGCCGTGTGGGAGGTTTCAGCAAAACGCCAATCGGTCACTTTTTCAGGAGTCTCCTCGTTATAAATTAAGTTAATGTGAGTAAAGGCCATATAGTACTCCAAATCATTATCCACAATTGAGCCATCTTTTTTTCTATGGACATTGGGAATTCTTATTGTGAAATCCTTTACAATCACATCATCCAGCTGAAGAGAAAAATTTGCTGTGTAATTTGGTTTTCTTTTTGTATGTTCGCATTTTTGAAACGCTTCGCCGTTAATTGATATCTCCAACTGAGGCGCAAAATTGTTATCAGAGGTACTCATTATATCAAGATAAACAGAAGCTATTATCTTGTTAATCTTATGTCTACATTTAGGATTGATTTGAATAGTCAATCCACCTGTATCCTCTTTTGTCTCAGGATCTGTGGCGCAAATGAATATGGCCCCATAGTCCGTGAGAGTACTGGTTGCCTCTTCATATGCCCTTTCATTCTTTAGCCCATTGCTGTATCCATAAGCTTGGCTACAATAGGGTATTGCCTGCACGAGTCCGGGAGATAACTCTTCCGAATTTAGATATTTCAGCAGGTCTGCTCCGGTTAGATCCTCGCGGGCCTCCTCAGTATAGAGTTTCCGGAAATCAAAAGTGATGGAGGCCGCCAAAGAAGTCAGCGGAAATAACACAAGAAAGAACAGCGCGACAATCAGTTTGATGGATTTTTTAACGGCATGTTCCCTTTCTGCAGAATTGGACTGAACGTTAGAGACAGTAGTCTTGATCATAAGCTTTTGGGTTATTTAATGATGAACTAATTATTTTCAATCTGAAGCTGGTTAAACGACTTCATTACATAGTAATCTCTATTGGGCATTAAAATTATGAAAATTAATCGGGTGATGCAAGTTTTACGCCATTTTATAAAAAAATTTAATTCAATAAGGTTGTTTTGGGATTTTTGTATCGTAAAACTTTTCGTTTGAAATTACTTGACGATGTCCGGTATTGATTAAGCCAAGTTCACGACGTTCAAGGAAATATGAAGCCTTCATCAGTTGCAATGATTTTATATCGTTGGGAAAGGCAACCTCGCGGTTACCTTTCCCTGTCTTACTCCATTAATTTACTTTTAATTGTATTTGCTGTGTTTTATCCAATCTTCTTTCTCCTAATTTCTTCTTCTTGCATGTAAAATATCGTTATTTGGTATTTTGCGTGTAAGCAATCGTCTTTGCTTTAGAGTCAGTTAAGTTTTTATCTTTCTTGATAGAATTAATTGAAATATTGAATGTTATAACTTATCTTCATTCTTTGTTTTCTTGCTTGATTTGACTCTAAAACACTAAAAAAGAAAAAATAGTTTTCTAAGAATCAACAAATTTTATTGATTTTTTTGGTTTTAACATTTTTGATTGATATATGGGTTAATATGGTAAAATTCGATGCACTATTTGAGGGCTTTGTTAAGGTGCAACCGCTCCGCGGTTGAGGATTCGTGATAGATATGAGCCGGGGGTAGGCTCCTGTCGTCGCCAACCCCCGGTTAATAGGAAGTATAACCGCTCCGCGGTATATCTTTCACATGTTCGTTTAGATAGTGGAGTGTAACCGCTCCGCGGTATGTCTCTTTTATTTTACGATGCTTTTTGTGACTTTACTACCCTGACGGATGATGTAGAGACCCTGAGAAGGATTAGTTACACGACGGCCCTGGAGGTCGAAGTATTCAACCGGGGCATTGCTGTCAAACACTACATCGTTGACTCCTGATGGGTCTTTGTCAAAATAGAGAGTGAGGTTATATGTCTTGCCACCGAATGAGAAATCAAAGGTGGCTTCAGCTTTGATAACTACTTCGTCATGATTCTGCTCCCAGCCATAGCTCCCTGAAAATTCAAAGGCCATATTCTCAGCTACATTTGCAGAGAGGGTTGCTGACTTAGTGACTTTTGTTCCCACGTTCATTGGTACGCATGATCCATCGAAGGCACACCATTGTGCTCCAATCGCTGCACCATATTCCATACTGGCCATATCATAGGCTGGAATACTTTCACCGCTTGTCAATTTAACTGTGCCTGAAAAAGCTCCATTTTCATCTGCCTTGATTTCCATCTTAGGGTCAACAATGTATCTGTAATCTTCATCCTCGAAGTAGGATGTTACGTCAACACGGCTGCCATTGGCAACCTCTTCACCATTGATGAGGAAGTGAAGGTCGGCATTTGCACTGAATGTAGCGGCTGCGGCTACAAGAAACATGTAAAGTTTTTTCATATTATAGATTTTTTAATTATTTTCCTTCAATTGCAAATGTAATAATTTTTTTGCATAAATTCATCCTCTTTTATCGAAAATAATTTCAGATAGGATTTCTTTATTTTCTGCTCCCTCTTTTTGCATCCTGAGTTAGGTGCAACCGCTCCGCGGTTGAGGGTTGGGATAGATATAAGCCGGGGGTTGGCTCCTGTTGTTGCCAACCCCCGGTTAATAGGAAGTGTAACCGCTCCGCGGTTTAGTTTGCTTTGTTGAAGTTTAACCGCACCGCAGTTTAGGTTGTCTCCGGGTTTATCGGAGCATAACCTTGTGAGTTATGATGCCGTTCTCGGTTTTGACCATCACGATTGCTACGCCTGAATTGCCGGCGGTGGGGCAGGTGATGACTCCGTTGCCGGAAACGCTTGAGATGACGGATCCGTCAAGACTGTAAACATTCACCTCAACATCTGCAGGAGCAGTAACCACTACGTTACCACCCTCAACTTTGACATTGACCTGAGATGCCTCACTAACGATATCTTCAATGCCAGAGGGGTCCACGGCCATGCGGTCGGCATTTAGCACGAGTCCGCTTTCTGCATCAATAAGCATCACGGTAGCCTCACAATTCTTTGGATTGAGGATACGGTTGATTGTCGGAGTTGACATAGTGCCGCTATAAACTTCGCCACCACGGATTGTTGCAGGCACGAAACCACCGGTACCGTTCACTGTTGTTCCTTCCCATGTGCGGACCACATCATTGAAGGTATAACGGTTTGAAGAGTTGCCATAAAGACCGCCCTTGCCCCATTCGCCGAAGATAGGATCTTCCTGCATATAGAGATTGTTATCCTGGTTGCCGGAAAGGTTGTTCTCGCTGATTACGAGAAGCACGTTCACGTTGGCATTCTCCATATCGAGAGCATACTTGATGTCGAAGCCTACATTGAAGTTCTTGCCGTCGTAGTCAACAGAGGAGATCTCTATATCTGCTGGCGCGAAGGTGTTGAGCTCTTCAGCCACATAATCATACCAGAGGCCATTGTTCTTGTAAACATAAGTGAGGTCGGGCAGACTCTTCATCGGGCTTGTGATCGGTCCGCGGTCGATACGTGCAGAAGGAGCGGCATTCATTCCGAGGAACTGGTTCATTGAGTTTGCTTTCGGAGTGTTGAAGTTGTCGCCTGTGTAGCAGTGGTAAGCCAACGGTATCACACGACCCTTGAAATCTTTCTCGATATAATCAAGGGCAAGGATTCCGAGAGGACAGTTAGGACAACCCTGGCCTGTCATCTTTTCAACAACTACCTTACGGTTGGTCTGGATTGCGAGATCCTGAACAGTGCCGTTAACCTGATCCGTAAGATCGCCAACCTTGACATCAATAGTATAGTTGTTCACCTTTCCTACAGTGAGCGGGAGAGTCTGTGGGAATTCAAATTCGAGCTCATAGCCGGAACTCATCTCCACATCGGGATTGCTGAGCGTGCTGATCTCTTTGCCTTCATTGTCGAGGAGGCGGAGTGTATAACCCTTGTATGTATCAGTCTTGCTGGATACGTTGAGTATCCCTTTCACGGTAACCTCATCCTTGGCCACAAGAGTTTCGGGAGTGAGGTTGATGAGAGAATATTTGATATCGCGGGTCACAGCTACATCCTCGATAAACACAGCCGACTTATTGCGGTTTTGGTTCACGAAAGCAATATAGATATTCTTTCCTGCATATTTGTCAAGCTTGATTGTATTCTCCACCCAGTCGCCTGCAAGGAGATCCACGTTATTACCCGGTTTCTGAACTTCTTCGAATACAAGGTCAGACTTGTAGCGGAAATTATCCATTATGTTCTCTGTCAAAGCAGTGATGATATCATCGGTGGCATAGATGCGCACTCTAAGCACATCATCTGTGTTCTTGTAGCTCTGAGATTTGAACGTGAGCACAGCTGTATCGTCGTTGATGAATAGCTGGTTAGTGATCAGCCAGTCATCGGAAGCTGCAGGGCTTGCAAACATGGAGTGAGCCACGGCTGCCATATCGGTTGAATAGCTGTCATCGCGTGCTGTCCACCAGGGAAGTTCGGCTGAGAATCCCCAACTCTGCATCTCGTCGTTAGGTTCTTCGCCGTCGCCGTCCCAGAGCATCCATTTCTCACCGGAAAGACCGCTGTCGAAGTTGTCGAAGAATATGTCAGCACCGATAGAGGGCTCGGGGATATATGAGCCTGCATAATCAACCACGATTTCAGCATTGGGGTCGGCACCTGAGATATCGGCTACAGAATTGGCCTCAACCACCACCTGATATTTTGAACCCTTGGCAAGACGCTGTTCCATTACGGGGAATACTGAGAGCACACGTCCTGAGATGGAGCCATTGAGGGAAGTGATAAGTTCACGTGAGCCGCTATCGTCAAGGCGATAGAGATACATTCCTCCGGCATTCTTCTCAACGGGTGCAATTTCAGCATCGAAAGTGATTGCAATCGGGTTAGCTTGCGAGTTGATGCGGGTTATGGCAGTTCCTGCGGCAGGCGACACTGTGGTCATAGCAACCGGTGCGTTCGGACGGCCGGTATATGTCACTCGGATTTCGCCATTCTTGCGGGGAGCATCGCCAGCCACGTTGCAGACTCCGGCAGGAATCACCACCGTATATTTCTTACCTACATCGAGACGACGGTTACGGAAAGTCATGAGGAGGTTGCGCGCATCACCCGGATCCTTGGAGAGGCTGAGTGAATTGGCAACTACATTCCCGGCCTCATCGAGAAGCTGAACGGCATTGAAAGCACCTGTCACATCAATCTGACGTTCAAACATCACTTTCACCTCGCTAAGCACTGCGAAAGCGGCATTGTTGACCGGGGATACGGCATAGTTGTCAAGAAGATTCACTCTCGGAGCCACATCTGCAAACGATTCAGGAAGTTCGAGCACATAAGTGTCATAAGGGTCATTGGAATAGTCGGCTGCCAGAAGCACCAGACCATCCTTGGAAGCAGATGCAAATGTACCGCTCAAACCATAATCATCCTGTGACACCTCACCTTGCCAGTCAACGCCCCAAACCTGCTTGACAAGCGACTTCACATCATACCAATACTTACCCACGAGTGCCGACCAGTTGCGCACCGGATTTCCCGAAGGAGAGGAGGCATAAACCACACCATTTCCGTCAACGCCACCGAAGAGCATGCCGTTTGATTCGCCGAGGATAGTCACTGCTCCTGTAGCGATGTCGAGCGAATATACCGCATCTGCTTCATCAGTGGTGTAAGCAGGGCCTACGATCGACTTTCCGTCGGGGGAGAACACGCCCCCCTCGAGATAACCGTAGCCCTCATACTTGGGGGTGAAGGTGTATTTTGTGTTGTCGCCTCTGCCAGATGTCGTCACATCATATCCGAGACCTTCCCATTCCTTTTTCTCCATATCATAGACAAAAGTCCAAGCCTCACCGGCATAGGAGAAACATACGAGACCGATGAATTTCTTTCCGTCGGGGGAGAGGTCGGTGGAACGGATCTGCTGGATATCCTGCAAGGTTCCGAACATTGATATAGGTTTCGGAAGGTTGGAGGGGGTGCATTCCTTAGGTTCGTTTCCGGTTAGATCCCACATCACCAGAGTCTCGCCATAGAGATCCTGTGTGCTTACCGTACCGATTGCGTATTTTCCATCAGGAGTGATATGAGTGGCACGGCCTATAGGATATTTGGCAGAAACGGAGTAGGGAAGCATGGTCCACGCGCTCTGGTCGGTTTTCCAGATAGCGGGTTTACCTTTGTACTGTCCGGCTACAATCTTGCCGTCGTCGGTCACGTCGCATCCCATCATCTGAGCCACGGTGTTCTCTTCTCCCGACTTGTAAAGCCAGGTCATCTTCTTGTTCTTTACGTCGTAGAGACGGGGATAGGAATAACCCAGCGGGTCAAGATCGCTCTTGGCATAACCGACAGCCCATTGTCCATTGTCGGAGAGCTTGTCGAGATGACCTTTGCGCTGAGCATCGTTCAACTTTGTGAATGTGGGTTTGTCTGCAGCCTGCACCGTGCATGGCGTGGCCATGAGGCCAGTCAGGAGCATCAACCCGAGAGTCTTGATGTTCATATAAATAGTTGTTAGGTTTTATTTAAGGTTATTAACTAATTTATTTTGGTTCCCCAGCCGGTGTCCCCATCGGCTGGGGATATTGCATCTTGATTCCTGATGCATTTTTGAGGAAGATTCGAGAAAGAAAGGGATGGAAACGCCCTTATCTTTCCCGAATTTTCAATTATTTAGATTATTTTCTTACTTAACAACGTATTTTTTACCATTGATGATATATATGCCTTCGGCAAGAGTGTTAAGCTGTGTTGCGTCGGCATTGCTGAGCACAACACGACCTGCAATGTCATAGACAGTCACCACGCCGTTCTCAGCAACGATTGCGCTTACGCCTGAATCATTAGCCATCTTGAAGTTGTAAACCAACTCGGGAGAGATGCGACCGCTCTGATGGTCTGAGCTGTCATATTCCTCATCATTGTATGCCCCCTCGGGAATGACAAATTTATATGTTCCGGGGAGAGTGACGGGAGTAGAGAATGTGTAGGTGTATTCTGTGGGATCAAAGAAATCATTTTCCACGGGCGTAACAGACTCAACGAGCTCATATTCCTCGCTTGCGTCTTTCAAGCGGTAAAGGCTTCCTTCAACAATCGGGTCAAGAGGCATAAAGGTAACCTTGGCAAAAGTTAATACAATTGATGTAAGAGCTTCTGTAATCTCTTGATTGTCCTCGATTGAAACGGCTGAGGGAAGAAGATCGGCAACAACTTCGCCCGGTTCGGGATCATCGCCCTCCACGGTATAAACAAATTTTGTCTGGTTATTCACTGAGGTCAACATCTGGTCTCCACAGATGAAGTATTCTTTGGGGATGATGAGTGAATAAGTTCCGGAAATTGTGATAGGATCAAATTCCCATGTAGCTTCTGTATGGTCATCGTTGAATACAGGATCGTCAAGATCTATAGGAGCGAAGGCGGCACGGCCCATAGCCACGATAGATGGCTTTTCGCTGGTTGTTCCCTGAAGGTTTATCTCTTTATTGCCTTCGCAGCTTACAGTAATCTTAGAGAGCGATTTGACGGTTGCTCCATTTTCAGGGTCAACGGAAACAAGTACATCTGCTCCAAGGTTACATAACCATTCAATGTTATATTCAAAGTTGTCCTGGTCGAAATCACCATTGCCTTTAACGGGAAGGCCATCAGCATCTTTTGCTTCAATTGTCACGGCGATATTGCCGGTTATCCCCTTAAGTACAGATTCGTCGAAAGTGAAATCCCAAACATTTGCATAGCCATTGTCATCTGCATCGTTGGCAGGGGCATATTCACCTGCAGGAGCTGCTCCTGCACCCTGACCCAGGGAGTATGTAAACTTGGTTGGTTTAACAGGGCCGCTATATGTAATGGTGAATGTGCGCATGTCGATATTGTCGAAATCATAAGTAGCGGGATCCGGACTTAAGTCTTCGACAACGTATGGGCTATATTCAGTGGGGGGAGTGAGGCCATGGAAATCGAGATATGTCTCAAGTTCCAGAGACTGAGCCTGCTGTTGGGGGGTGGGATATTGATTGGTGACGGGATCATAACCGATGCCACAGAATTTGAGTTCAAGGCGATATGTGTGACCCTTGATGAGCTTTTCACTACCGCTGACGGCTATGTAGAGACCATCGGTCCAATAATCCTTGTCATCGTGGCGTCTGTTAACGTCAACTCTGCTTTCATTGCCCTGCTGTATCCATACTTTCTCAGCCTCCGAGGTGCCTTTGGTGATGTCGTAAAGTTTCCAGTCGATATAATCAACAGCATCATCATCTGAAGTGACGAATGTTATTTTGCCGATGGCATCTCCCCATGAAAAGAGGTCGGCTCCATTTGCGGGATCAGATGAAATAAGAGTGATCTGAGGGAAATCTCCTAACCCGAGATCAGGGTCGTTAAGAACATAATGGAACTCAAGAGCCTCATCATTGAAATTGCCATCCTCATCTTTAAGACATCCTGAAGGAACTGTAAGCATCCATTCACCATTCTTGTTAATTCCGGTGAAGCTAATCTTGTGGAGCACGCTTCCATAAAAGTCCACATCGAGGAAACTACTGCAATTGATCACTTCACCACTTGTCATATTCTCCAGATATGGTTTCATGGCACACTCAGAAACAATGCTGAAAGGATCGGCGCTGGTTAGCTGAATCTCTTCGAGGTAATAAACATTGATGTAAGTGCCACCCGGTTCGGGTGTGGTGGAGATGGTGGGGAATGCGTACGCAGAAGCCCCGGCTCCCATTACAACAACGGCTGTAAGTAATGATTTTAGATTCATAAGCTGGTTGTTTTAATTGGTTTTGTATTATGAAATGATTTAATAGTTTTTTGAGATGGGTAAATGCGTACGGACGCACCGTGGTGCGTCCCTACGTTTTTCATTTAATCGGTTTTATCGGATCACGATTTTCTTGCCGTTGATCACATAGATGCCTTTGGCAAGTGAGGAGAGTGCCTCTCTCTTGACACCGCTCAATACGCGCACTCCTGCAATGTCGTAAACATCAAGAATGTCGGAATCTGAGAAAGAGACATCGGCAATTCCGGCAGTGGCTTGTTTGAAATCACCAAACACATCATTGGAGTGGTCAAGACCATCGGCACACTGTATGCCGGTCATCCTTACAGTCACCGGCGTTCCTTCGTCGCAAGGAAGGGTCGGGATGTTGAAGGTGTAGAGCATGGCGCCTTCGGAAAGAGGGTCAGATTCCTCCTTAACCTCATTTTCGGGCATATCGTAATATTTTGCCTCGCCACCTTCTGTATAATCAAAACGGATGGTGTCATATTTGATCTTCTCTCCGTTCATCACCCAGATCTCCATAGGCTGACCGAAGGTGAGTGTAGTGCCCCGGGCTGGTGTGAAGTCGCCCACAATGGTGTATTGGAGCGTATTGATCACAAACGAAAATGCATATCCGTTAGGATTGGATTTCGATCCGGTGTAGGCACGCTGACCATCGGAAGAATAAAGGTTCCCGAACGATATGCCGAGTCCGTTAGGCTGAGTCTCGGGGGTTGATGCCGGGAGCATGTCGATGGGGCGACGGCGTTTGCCGGAGAAATCGAATGTCGCGGTGTTTTCGTCATGGACACCGGTTACATCTTCATAATAAACTCCTACATCGAGATTATCGCTATTTCCGTATGACATTGAGGCTACGCCTGTCTTTTCGGTTGAGAGCGGTCCATCGAATACAAATTTGATAAGTGCATTCTCATCGCCCGGAAGATAATAGCTGTCGAATACATTTTCAATGGAATTCTTTTCAGCACCGATCACTTCTACGAGTTCGATGGGCTTGGCGGCCACGGTGAAGGGGATGTCGCAACGGCCGTTGCCGTTAAACTTGTTTTGATTATCCGAGGCATCTGTAACCTGGAAGATGCTGAGAGTCACTTTGTCGCCCTCCTTGATCTTCCCCTCCTTATACATCTGCATCATGGCCGGGGAGATGTCACATCCGATTGAGGTTCCGGTGCCTGTTCCGGTCTTGGCTGTTACGTTCACACGGGAGTTGTCGGGAGCGATGAGCACCACGCTGGAATATGTGATGGGGAAATTGAAATCCACCACCATTTCGTAGTGGGAGCTGGCCGACATCTTTCCACCATAATAGTTAGGACTTTCAGGATCTATTGAGGGGTCGGTGCTTACAAGCTTCAATTCCGAAGAGCCTTCATAAATGATGAGGGATCCTGCGTCCATGGCAAACCCGAGATATACATAGTAGGGCGTTCCCGCTTTTAGTTCCGAATAGGTCATGACCTTTCCTGCACTTGTATATGACATTTCGGCACTAACTTTCGAGTCATCATTATGGTCGGGAGAGGTATATATGTCAATGATGGTGGTGTCATATACAAACTTCACTGAACCGGTCTCTTTCGGAGTATATACTCCCTGAACCGTAGCAAACTGGGGCCAGGAATATTCAATCCCCGGCTCAAGATTGCCAAAATTGACAACCTCAGCAGAGATGGTGGCTGAAGAGGCGCCGAGTGCAATGAAAGTGCTGACGGCAGCCATTTTTGTTAGAGTAAATATTTTCATATTTGTCTTGGTTTTGTGGTTAACTAATGTTAGTGGCTGGCGGCATACGGCATAATATTTTGCTATGCTTCCAGGGGATAAATATAGATATAACGTGAGGCTTATTTACGTATTGCTACAAAAACATTAAATAATGTTACAAATTGATAACAAAAGTTTTCACGGTATAAGTTCTTTTGTTGAAGTATGTTAATTACTTCGACAGCAAATGTAAGAAAATAATTTTGATTTCCAAAATTATTTTGAATGGTTTGTTTTTAATTCTTGCAAGTCTTGAATTCCTATTATCTGGAGGATATGTCGCGCCCTGTCGGTGCCTGGAATATGATGAGACCAAAGAGTGGAGCCGAGGCATAGATATGGTCGAAGATGTCGGATTGAAGGTGTTCAAATTCTTTCCATCTCACTTCTGAAAGGAAGAAATAAAACTCCAGGGGAAGACCCGACGTGGTTGGTTCCATCTGGCGCACCATATATAGTTGGTCGGTTCGGACCTTCGGATGATTGTGCAGCCAACGCTCCATATATTCACGGAAGAGCCGAAGATTGGGGTGCTCCCCCTCTCTTTCTTCCCCGATCAGCAAACCTCTCTTTTCCAGATTCACCAGTTCTTCTGCAGAAAGGAAACGCACGCTGTTTATATCGATATATATGGACCGGCACACCCTCCTCGCCTTTGACCGACGCATGGCCTGATAATTCTGGAAGGATTCCGACACTAAGGAATAGGGAGGAATGGTGGTGACCGAATTATCCCAGTTGCGAATCTTGACAGTGGTGAGCGATATGTCGATCACTTCGCCATTAGCGTTATGCTTCGGCACTATAATCCAGTCTCCCTTGTGAAGCATCTTGTTGGCCGTGAGCTGGACTGACGCCACCAATCCTAAAATCGTATCCTTGAACACCAACATAAGGATTGCGGCCGATGCACCGAGAGCTGTGAGGATTGCAATGGGCGACTTCCCTATTATAAGGCTGAGGCCGATGATGATGCCGATCCCTATTATGATAAGCTTCACCATCTGGAATATCCCCTTCACTGCAAAAGGCTTGAACCGATGGCGTTTGGAGAAGGCATTGAGAAGATTATCGAGAAAGGTGTTTATGGCATATATGGAAACGGCTATAATATAAAAGGAGGCAACAAGATGAAGTGTGGCAGAGATGTTGCCAGGATTCCTGAAACAATAAGGCATAAGCCATTCGGCAATTATGGCCGGCGTTAGGAGAGATATGCCACGAAGGAGGGGAGCGTTGATAAGGTCATCGTCCCAATCGGTTTCTGTCTTTTCCACAATCACTGCCACCACTCTCAGAACCATTATCGAGAGATAATAGCCGGCAACTGAGCAAATCAATACCCCGATTAGCAGGAGTGCGGATATCCAACCGCTGTCGGAGCCCAAACCTAAGAAACCGGTGAGCCATATCCGGAGTTCCGAGAAGAATCGCGCGGTGGCGCTTATTGTTTCAGTCATAATCGTTGAATTTTTCTTGCAAAGAGAGTGATATGTCGCGAAGGAGGTCAGACGAAATGCTTTTCTATGAATGGAACGAAGAGGGCATTCAGCTGATCACTTTCGATAAGGAAGCCGTCGTGACCGAAAGGAGATGATATCTGGGCATATTCCCCCCGTGGTAATTGCTCCGCTAAATGGCGCATATCTTCGGGGGGGAACACGATATCGGTGGTAAGTCCAACCACAAGGGTGGGTATTTGGATCGATTCAAGGGCCTTTGCCACGCCCCCGCGCCCGCGTCCAATGTCGTGAGTGTCGAAAGCGTCAAGGATGGTCATGTAGGAGTAGGCGTTGTAGCGGCGGCACAGTTTATCGCCCTGGTGCCTCTGATATGTCACGGCCCGGCGCAGGGAGTCGGCCGGTATGTCGTCGGGATCCTGCTGAGTGAGGTTGTAACCCTCGGGACCACGGTAGGATATGAGGCCGATGGCGCGTGCGGCGGCAAGTCCGGCCATGCCGGCATCGGGACGCCGTTCGCCGTAGCTCTTGTCGGCCTTGATGGCCATACGCTGAGTCTCGTCGAGCGCGATGGTCCAGGGTGTGGCCTTGGCATCTGTGGCGCAGAGGATCATCCTCTCAAAACGCTCCGGCTCCTGAACTGCCCACTCTATGGCCTGGAACCCCCCGACAGAGCATCCTATGAGAGCCTTTACGCGTCCAATTCCAAGATGATTGGCAAGAAGAGAATGAGCGCGCACCATATCTCGGATGGTTACCTTCGGGAAATCAGTATAATAGGGTTCTCCCGTCTCGGGATTCTCATGGAGAGGGGAGACGGTGCCATAAGGGGACCCGAGGATATTGGCGCATATCACGAAATATTTCGATGGGTCAAGACAAGCACCCTCTTCGACCGTATGGGGGAACCAGTCGGCCACATCTGAATTGGCCGTGAGGGCGTGGCAAACCCACAGCACGTTGTCCTGCTTCTCATTCAGTGTGCCGTAGGTGTGATATGCTATGACGGGATTCTCTATATAACCCCCGATCTCAAGATCCAGCCGCCCTTTATGATGATAAAACTGTGTCATTAACTGTTATTTAAGCTCTTGGTTTTAAATGATAAGTGATGAGCCATTGAGAGGAAGTTTTTCAGATTGTTCTTCCGGGATATGCCTTGAGGGCTTCGGCCAGCACTTTCATGGCTTTTTCAAGATCTTCGCGACACAGCACGTAGGCAAGCCGCACTTCATCGCGACCTATGCCGGGAGAGGTGTAGAAACCTGACGCCGGAGCCATAAAGATGGTCTGGCCTTCATATTCAAATTCCTCAAGGCACCAGCGGCAGAATTTGTCGGCATCATCCACCGGAAGCTTGGCCACAGTGTAAAAGGCTCCCATCGGAATGGGTGAATAGCACCCTGGAATCTTGTTGAGACTATCGATCATGAATTTGCGGCGCTCCACATACTCATTATAAGTTGCAAGCATATATTCGGGAGCCGTGTCAATTGAGGCCTCAGCCACGAGCTGTCCGAGTAACGGGGGGCTGAGACGCGCCTGGCAGAACTTCATCACATTTTTCTTGAGCTGTTCGTGCTTGGTGATTAGCGCTCCGATGCGGATTCCACATTCATTATATCTCTTGGATACGGAATCTATCAGCACCACATTCTCCTCGATTCCCGGGAGATGGAAAGCGGAGATATAGGGGGCGCCCGTATAGCAGAACTCACGATACACCTCATCGGAGAAAAGGAAGATGTCGTGCTTCTTCACCAGGTCGCGGATCTGAAGCATCTCCTTCATGGTGTAGAGATAGCCGGTGGGATTATTCGGATTGCAGATGAGTATCCCCTTGGTGCGGGGCGTTATGAGTTTCTCAAACTCCTCAACGGGAGGCAGCTCGAAACCGTTTTCAATTGATGAAGGAACCGTGACTATCTTTGCCCCGGCAGAGATGGCGAAAGCCATATAGTTGGCGTAGGCCGGTTCGGGAACGATAATCTCGTCGCCCGGATCGAGACAGGCCATGAAAGCGAAAAGCACCGCTTCCGAGCCACCGCAGGTTATGATGATATCATCCACATTCACATCTATGTTGAAGCGGTGATAATATTCGCACAGCTTCTTACGGAGGGAGAGGAGCCCTTCGGAGGGGGAGTATTCGAGCACCTTCCGGTCTATCTTTTTCAGGGCTTCGAGAGCTTCGGGCGGTGTAGGCACGTCAGGCTGGCCTATGTTGAGGCGATACACTTTCAGTCCGCGTTTTATGGCCTCGTTGGCCAATGGCACAAGGCGCCGTATGGGGGAGGCGGGCATTATTTCGCCACGCTTGGAAATTTCGGGCATATTATTTGACTTTAATTACTTTTTTTCTGAATCTGCCGAGGAGATATGAGGAGGCGTCTTTCAATTCAGGAAGATTGAAAATACGCGATAAGATTACGTATGAAGCGGCTCCTGCCGCGATCACGGTGATCAGGCGCAGGGGAGGGAGGAGGGGTATGCTAAGGCAGAGGAGGGATATGATGCCCATTGCGGTTGCAACCCCGAGGGAGGGGAGGAGGTCGGAGAGCATGGAGAGTGGAGGATAGCCGGTGGCCTGCGAAGCCATGCGGAGCACAATGAAATATGTTATGGCCGAAGCCGCAAACTGTCCCCACACAATTAACGTAAGGTTGCCTGTCCACATTGTGGAGAGGATTGCAACAAATATCAGGGCATCTTTCACCAGCTCTACGGCAAAAAGCTTGCGGGATGCTCCGATGGAGAGAATGAAATTATTGTATAAGGAGATCATGACAATGAAGATTCCCCTTATGGTAAGAATCTGGAAGATGGGTATTGCTGCATCCCATTTATGGCCGAAGAGAGTGTGGAAAAGCGGAGCGCCAACGGCAGCGAGGCCGAACATCACGGGGAAGAGGAGGAAGGCGGTGAAGCGGTTCACGCGCTTCATATACCTGTGGAAAGTGACGGGGTCGTCCTGCACGTTTGAGAGGAGTGGCACGAAAGTGGCTGTAAGGATTTGCGACACAGATGCGCTCGACATCTTGCTCCATTTGTCGGCCTGGGTGTAGATGCCGAGCAATGTAAAGTTTAAGGCACCGATCACGAAAGTATATATCTGCAGGCAGATGGTATTGAGCATGGAGGAGGAGAAAACGCTGAGTCCCACCTTATAAATCTGTTTCAATGAGTCGAGGCTGAACCCTCCGCGCGGCCACCACTTGCAGGTGATCCAGAGCCATGCGGTCTTGACGGCCCCTAACACCACATATTGCCACACTAATGCCCAGACTCCATAGCCCGCAATAGCCATCCACACTCCCACTATTCCCGAAAAGAAGAGGCCAAGCGTGTTTGCCACGGCAAGCATCTTGACATCCATGCGCTTCATCAGTCGGTTGGTCTGAACTATGGAGAGTGCATTGATCACGAAGGTTAGGAACAATACCCTGGAGAGGGGGATGAGTATCTTTTCTCCGTGAAAAGTGTCGGCAATGAGCGGGGCGCAGAAGAAAAGTATGGCATAAATCACCAAGGAGACCACGAGATTGAACCAGAACACGGTGGAATAGTCCGTTTCCGTGGGGTCTTTTTTTTGCAGGAGGGCGGTGCCGAAGCCCGAATCGACGAAGAGGTTGGCAAAAGCCTGAAACCCGAGCAGCAGGCCTACCAGTCCGAAATCCTTTTCTGAAAGAAGGTTGGCCAGCACGATTCCCACCACTGCATATAGCAATTGAGTGGAGACACGGTCGATCGTGTTCCACTTTATGCTTCTTGCCGTCTTGAGTTTAAGGTCCGACATCCGGGGAAATCGTTATGAAAAGGTTGTAAAGTTCAGTTTATGGTTCGGGAAGGAATGGGAATCATTTATGGCGTTGGGCTATATCCCGGTTTGCATCTCCCTCATCCTTAATGTCGAGAGGCACGAGTTTTCCGCCCCCCACTTTCTTCACCTGGGGGGAGCCCTTATAATATATCCTTGTTGATCCGATTCCGCGCACATCGAGTTTATCGTTGGCCCAGCATCCTATAGAACCGGCGCCCATGATCTTGCAGGCCACATTTTTCGCCTTCATCTCATCAGCCTGGATGGTGCCGGCGCCAACCATCTTATATACCGCTTTCTCGCAAATTCCGGAGAGGGCGATGATACCGTTGCCTGTAACGAAATTGGCTTCCACTTCACCGGCCGTTATGTTGTCGGCCACAATCTCTCCATTTCCCATCATCCGCGCCGTGAAACGTGGAACAGAGGTATTTGAAAGCACCTTGACGGTATAATCGGAGGAATTCTCCACTTGCGTGAGATAATCTGAATAGACGTGCAGCTCGGGGAGTTCCGAAATGGATACATTCTCGTTTGCAATCTGTATTTTCAGTGTGCCCTTCGCATTGGAAAAGAGGAAAGCATCGGCCAACCCTTCATCGGCCCGATAAACCACATAGCCCGTGGAGTCGGGATTGGCGTGATAAACAACGTGAATGTTGTCATACACTGCAAGTTTGTCGAACGGACCCACCTTTAGGCGGAAGGTTTCGGTTCGTGCCTGTGCGCCAAAGGCGATGGATAATACAATAGCAAATATGGCAAATAAATTTTTCATAATCTTACCTATAATGTGTGTCTTCATACCTCAAAACAGAAACGTTATCCAACTATTCGGTGTTTGCCACCCTGAACAATTTAAGCGGAATCTCCGAAATCTATAGCTATAACGCTAATTAAGGCTATGAAGTTGATTAAACTAAGACCTCATTCAATAAAATCTGTTAATGCCAGAGTCGCAGATGTGCCTCGGATAT
>CAMWIH010000014.1 GCA_947174305.1 uncultured Porphyromonadaceae bacterium
ATTTAACAATTAGTGGTATATGCTTTTTAGAAAACTGACTAAATATATTGAGGATTATTATGCCACATCCAATCGAGCGTTATTGCTTACCGGTGCGCGTCAGACGGGAAAAACTTTTGCTGCAAGAGAATTTGGGAGAAAGTTTAAAAATTTCATAGAAATCAATTTCATAGAGCGTCCGGAAGCTGTCAATCTCTTTCAAGACGTCACGGATTCGGACGAGATTTTACTACGTTTATCGGCATTGGTTAATGAAAATATTGAAGAAGGCGAAACGCTGATCTTCTTTGACGAGGTGCAGTGTTGTGAAAACATAATAACCGCGATAAAGTTCCTTGTTGATGACGGACGCTACAAATTCATTTTAAGTGGCTCATTATTGGGAGTGGAGTTAAAGGATATTCGATCTGTTCCGGTAGGGTATATGGGTGTTAAAGAGGTTTTCCCTTTAACAGTGGAAGAATTTATGATAAATCTTGGAGTAAGTGGTAACGTAATGTCTCGGCTTAGTCATAATTATATTCATAAAGAGGAGGTGGATTCTATTATTAACGAACGGATGCTTCAATTATTCAGGCTATATACTGTCATAGGCGGAATGCCTGCGGCTGTTCAGACATATCTGGATACAAAAAACTTGCAAGCGGTAATGACCGTTCAAAAAGACATAGTCACTCTGTATAGAAAAGATATATCTCAATATGCAGATAAAGATAAACTAAAAATAAAGGAGATTTTTGATCTCATTCCTTCTGAGCTAAATGAAAAGAATAAGCGATTTATTCTCAAAAATCTGAATCAACATGCAAAGTTTGAAAGGTACAAGTATGACTTCTTGTGGCTAAAGGATGCAGGGGTAGCTATTCCTGTATATAATGTTGAGGAACCGAAAGAGCCGCTTTTACTTTCAATCACTCGCAACCTGTTTAAATTATTTTGCAATGATGTAGGACTATTGGCGGCCCAATATGCAGATGGAATTCAAGCCAGGATTCTGGCTAATGACAGAAGCATCAATTACGGTGCAGTTTATGAGAATGTTGTGGCTCAGGAATTAGTTGCTCACGAGATAAAACCTTTATATTACAATAATAAAAGGCGAGGCGAAGTGGATTTTGTAATTTCAATATCCGGAAAGGTGATGCCGATAGAGGTAAAATCCGGTAAAGATTATACTCGTCATAACGCCTTATCGAACATACTGAATGCTCCTGAGTTTGACATTGAGGAGGGGGTAGTGTTAGGAAATTGTAATATAAAGAGAGAAGGTAAAGTTTTATACCTGCCTATCTACATGGTCATGTTCATAGATCGCCCTGATATTACTGAAGTAATATATCAGGTGGATATGGGGCCGTTATTATGATTCATGGAAAAGAAATGATAAAAATCGGATAATAGAATCTAATTGATCTTTTCTATATCATATCCGGTTAGGCCACGGTCGGGGGCTTTGTCGGAGAAGTTGCCGCCGATGAGATAGAGGGTGCGTGGGTCGAGGGAGTAGCGGCCCGCATAGTCGCGTTCGTGAATCTGCTGCATGGCCTCCTCCACATTCTGAGTTTCCATCGCTGATTTTTATTATATGCAAAGATAATCAATCAGTTTGATATAAATAAAGCAAATTAATGGATTTTTGAAGAAAATTCAGTATAAATTTGGAAATTAAGAAATTAAATTTGTATATTTGCAACCGAAATCTATCAAGCGGGTTAACCCGCAACTGACATTATTTTTTAACCTAACATCGGATTGAAAACCTTTATGCTCCTAAAAGTCTTTGCAATCCGCCTCGGAAAACTTAATGAAACAAATCTCTAAATTTCTGATAATCATTATACTTGTTATCTCTTTCGGATGCAGCCCCGATAAGAAGGAGAAGGATTACCGCATTGGCATCTCCCAATGCAGTTCCGATCCTTGGCGATGGCAGACCAACGACGAGATTCAGCGCGAAATGCTCTTTCACGACAATGTGTCGGTAGAAATTCGGAGTGCCGATGATATCAGTGCGCGCCAGATTTCCGATATAAGATATTTCATCGACAATAACTTCGACCTTATCATTGTGAACCCCACCGAAGGGGATTCCATCACGCCTATAGTGAGGGAGGCCTTTAAACGAGGGATACCGGTTGTAACTTTCGACCGCCGGATCATCGGGGATTCTTACACAGCGCATCTTGAGGTGGATAATAAGGCTATCGGTAGAAGTGCGGCCCATCTGGCATCAACCCTTTTCTCCAAAGACACCCCGATAAGAATCCTGGAACTTCAAGGCACCTCGACAATGACTCCGGCTCAGTTGCGCCACTCAGGATTCACGGAGGAAGCGGAGAAACACGGCAATATGGAGATTGTGGCTTCACCCCATGCCAACTGGCGCCCTGAAGATGCCGGACCCATTGCGGATTCAATCCTGAATCTGCATCCCGAAATCAACCTCATTTATGCGCACAGCGACCCGATGGCCATAGCTGCCGTAGAAGCCGCAAGAAAAAAGGGGAGGAGAGATATAAAAGCCATTGGTATAGATGGTTTGACCGATGTCGGTGTAAAAGCGGTTGCCGATTCCCTTCTTACAGCCACCTTCCTTTATCCGACCTACGGCACAAAGTTAGCATTGACAGCTATGGATATTCTGGAAGGCCGTCCCATAACCCGCGACCTTATCATTCCTCCCGTTTCCGCAATAGATGCCAAGAATGCAGATATTCTGCTGCATCAGGAGGAGAAAGAGAAGGAGGAGATAAGCAAGATAGAGCTTTTGCAGGAGATGATGGATATGACCGGCAAGAAGATGTCGGTTAGAAATTTCATGCTCTATATCACTTGTATAATCCTTGTGCTCCTCCTCGGAGTGGTTTTCCTGTTGATCCGTGCTTTCTGGGTTAAACGCCAGCATGCCGACGCGCTTGAAAAGAAGACGGCAGAACTTGAAGAGGAGCATCGGAAGCAGAAAGAATTATATGTCCAGCTTGATGAAGCCACCAAATCGAAACTCGTGTTCTTCACCAATGTTTCCCACGATCTCCGGACTCCGGTCTCCTTGATCGAGGAGCCAGTGGCACGTGTTGAGAAATCTCCGCGCCTTGATGAGCATGAGCGTTATCTGCTTCATCTCGCATCGAAGAATATAAGGATATTACGCCGCCTGATTGATCAGTTGCTCGACTTCCGCAAATTTGAGAACGGACGTCTCTCACTTAACAGGACAGAAGAGAACCTTCCCACCCTTATCCGCGAATGGAGCAGATCATTTGTTGAAGCGGCCCGACCCAGAGATATTGAAATCACGATCTTCTTCTCGAATGAAGACGCACCCTTCTTTGATGAGGAATCGGCCACGATGGCTGTTGACACCGAGAAGCTGGAGCGAGTCTTCTTCAACCTCATGTCGAATGCCATGAAATTCACTCCCGACAATGGCAAAATAAACATTAGGGGGAAGATTGAGAAAGATCTTTTCACGCTCAGCATAACCGATTCCGGCTGCGGAATCAGCAGTGATGATATCGAAAAGATTTTCGACCGCTTCTATCAGGCCGACAGAATCAGTCCGCAAGGTTCCGGTATAGGATTGGCTGTTTCAAAGGCATTTGTGGAACTTCATGGCGGAACGATCGCTGTTGAAAGCGAGGAGGGGATCGGCACGCGCTTCACCATAACCATTCCCATAGAACATCTGGAAATGAAAGAGGGAGAACCCACTGTCAACAAGGAAGTGGAGAGAGTGAAAGAGTCATGTCTGGCTTCGATGATAATGCCGAATGAAAGCTCGATTGCGGAAGATGGCCATGAAGTTGAGATAGTTGAAGGGAAACCGTTATTGTTGGTGATTGATGATAACAAAGATCTCTTATCCCTTATCCGTGAAGTTACAGGGGAGGAATATAACGTTATAACAGCACAGACCGGTAGCACCGGATTGAAGCTTGCCACCAAATATACCCCCGACCTAATACTATGCGATGTCATGATGCCCGGGATGGATGGCATGGAGTGTTGCCGACGTTTGAAAGAAGAGCTTTCCACCTCCCATATTCCTGTTCTTATGCTCACAGCCTGCGCGCTCGATGAACAGAGGGTGAAAGGATATGAAAGCGGTGCCGACGGTTACATGTCAAAACCGTTCACGGCCGAACTTCTCCTCACCCGTTGCCGCAACCTCATAGCCAACCGTCGCAGGCTCCTCGACTCGCTCGCCCCGGTGAGGCAGAAAAATGAGGGAGAGAAGAAAACACCTGTTGCAGGGGAGAAGGATCTGCCCAGGAAGAATGTGCTCAGCGAAATAGATAACGATTTTTATGCCAAGGTGTGCGATTTGATTTCGCAACGCCTCTCCGACCCTGCACTCAGCGTGGAAGAGATTGCCGGAGCCACCGGTCTCGGCCAATCTCAATTCACAAGAAAAGTCAAGGCCATAACCAATTATACACCTGTAGAGCTTATAAGGAAGTTCCGTGTAGAGAAAGCACGCAAGCTTCTCCTCTCCACCGACAAGACGGTAGGGGAGATAGCATTTGCCGTAGGCTTCTCATCGCAGGCATATTTCACCCGCTGTTTCAGGGATGCCTACGGGAAAACACCCTCTGAATTCCGTTCAAATTTTTAATAAAATCGGACTTGATTATAAAAAATCGGTAGATGAACGATTTTTGATACTTTCTGTCACCCCATTGATAGGCACACAAATAACCTACATTATAATTTTGCATCGGAAAAACCAACAAACAACTCAAAACTCTTACCGATATGAGAAGAACTCTAACCAGCATTGTGATTATGCTCCTTACGATTATGAGCATTCACGCGCAAGAGATAACGGTTAAAGGCACCGTTACCTCAAAGAATGATGGAGAACCCCTCATCGGTGCCACCATCTTTTCCTTAGAAACGAAGAAAGGGGTGGCCACCGATATAGATGGTAACTTCACTCTTGCAGTTCCGGCAGGATCCAAGATTAAGGTTACCTACGTGGGTTATCAGGATTATGAAGGCACCGTTTCTCCTCAAATGACAATCGAACTTGCAGAGGAGACCGATGTGCTTGATGAAGTGGTAGTCGTGGGTTACTCAACCCAGAAGAAGGCTGATGTGACGGGTGCGATCACAGCCGTGAGTGCCGACGAGCTTGCCAAGCAGAACGAGAACAATGCCGTCAAGGCTATGCAGGGTCGTGTGCCCGGTATGAACATTACAGCCGACGGTAACCTGTCGGGTGCATCGACAGTACGCATCCGCGGTGTCGGAACCCTCAACAACAACGACCCGCTCTATATTATCGACGGTGTGCCTACAAAGGCAGGTATGCACGAGCTCAATGGAAACGACATCGAATCTATCCAGATTCTTAAGGATGCCGCTTCCGCCTCCATTTACGGATCTCGTGCGGCCAACGGTGTGATCATCATCACGACCAAGAAAGGAAAGAATCTGCGAATCACTCTCGATGCCTCATTGGCCGCCTCCTTCTATAACCATAAGCTCAGCGTGATGAACGCAGAGCAGTATGGACGCGCAATGTGGCAAGCCTACATCAACGACGGTCAGGACCCCAACACCAACGCATTAGGTTATAATTACACCTGGGGTTATGATTCCTTCGGAAATCCCGTGCTCGGAAGAGTATTCATGAACAAATATCTCGACGGAGCATGCACCACTCCGGCAGCCGATACCGACTGGGTTGACGAAACCACCCGCACCGGTTTCATCCAGAACTATAACTTTAGTGTGAGCGGAAGCACCGAGAAGCTCTCATCATTCTTCTCGCTCAGCTACTATAAGAACATCGGTATCATCAAGGATACTGATTTCGACCGCTTCTCAGCGCGTATCAACAATGAATACAAGCCGATCGAGAATATCCTCACGATCGGTGAGCACTTCACCCTCAGCCGCACTTCCGAGGTTGGCGCTCCCGGCGGATTCATGCAGAATGTGCTTCAGTTCAACCCCTCTCTGCCCGTTTACACGGAAGATGGAGAATTTGCCGGTCCTGTGGGTGGCTATCCCGACCGCGAGAACCCTTTGGCGCGTCTGGAGCGTAACAAGGATAACCGTTACTACTACTGGCGACTCTTCGGCGACGCTTACCTGAACCTCGACTTCGGCAAAGGCTTCAGCGCACGCACCACTTTCGGTCTTGACTACGCCCAGAAACGTCAACGCATCTTCACTTATCCCATCACCGAAGGAACAATGGCCAACGCTACCAATGGTGTGGAGAACAAGCAGGAGCACTGGACACGCTGGATGTGGAATGCCGTGGGTCAGTATAACAAGGATTTCGGCAAGAATCATATAGATGCACTCGTGGGTATTGAGCTTATCAGAGAGAACTTCGAATGGTTCTCAGGCTATAAGGAGGATTTCGCAATCCTGACCCCCGACTATATGTGGCCCAACGCCGGTGTCGGAACAGCAATGTCATACGGTTCAAGCGAAGGTTATTCACTCGTCTCCTTCTTCGGAAAAGCCAACTACTCATTTGATTCACGTTATCTCGTTGGCCTCACCCTCCGTCACGACGGTTCATCACGCTTCGGTAAGAACAACCGTTACGCCACCTTCCCCGCCGTTTCATTGGGATGGCGTGCAAGCAACGAAGCCTTCCTCCGCGACGTGAACTGGCTCACCGAACTCAAGCCACGTCTCTCTTGGGGTCAGACCGGTAACCAGGAGATTTCAAACTACGCCCGTTATTCAATCTATGTGCCTAACTATGCAGGTGCCGATTGGGGTGGTGGTGGCTACGGAACATCCTACGATATCGTCGGAACAAACGGCGGTTCGATCCTTCAGTCAGGTTTCAAGCGTGACCAGATCGGTAACCCCGACATCAGGTGGGAGACCACAACCCAGTTTAACGCCGGTATTGACTTCGGATTCCTCAACAATCAGCTTTACGGTTCATTCGACTGGTATCACAAGAAGACCTCCAACATCCTTGTGGAGATGGTCGGCATAGCCGCAATGGGTGAAGGAACAAGACAATGGATAAATGCCGGTGAGATGATCAACAAGGGTATCGAGCTCAACCTCGGTTTCCGTCACACCACCAGCTATGGTTTCCAGTATGAGATCAACGGAAACATCGCCACCTACCGCAACAAGATCACCAAGCTTCCCGCCACAGTTGCCGCCAACGGAACTTTCGGTGGAAACGGTGTTGAGAGCGTGATCGGTCATCCCCTCGGATCACAGGTAGGATATGTTGCCGATGGCATCTTCAAGTCGCAGGAGGAGGTTGACAACCATGCACGCCAGGAGGGCGCAGCCCCCGGACGCATCCGCTGGGCCGACCTCGACCACAATGGGATAATCGACGAGCGCGACCAGAAATGGATCTATGACCCCACTCCCGATTTCACCTACGGTCTTAACGTCTCCTTGCAGTATAAGAGCTTCGACTTCACAATGTTCTGGCAGGGTGTTCAGGGCCAAGATGTGATCAGCGACCTCAAGAAAGAGACCGACCTCTGGAGCGGACTCAACATTGGTTTCCTCAACAAAGGAACACGTCTGCTCGATGCCTGGACTCCGCAGAACATCAACTCCGACATACCGGCTCTCAGCCGCTCGGATATAAATAACGAAAAGAGAGTGTCAACCTATTATGTTGAGAACGGTTCGTTCCTCAAACTGCGCAACGTGCAGTTCGGATATAACTTCCCCTCCTCAATCACCGACAAGCTCCATATGCAGAAACTTCGCCTCTATGTAAGCGCGCAGAACCTGCTCACAATAAAGAGCAAGGGATTCACCGGAGTTGACCCCGAAAACCCCAATTACGGTTATCCTATCCCGGTGACATTAACATTCGGTCTTAACATCAACTTCTAAACAAGGAGAACTCACAATGAAAAAACTAATATATTCAGCAGCCATCGCGCTTCTTACTCTTGGCGCCACATCTTGCGACAGCTTCCTCGATGAGCAGGTTCCGCAGGGCACTATCGATGAGGATAAGCTCAAACAGCCCGAGTATGTAGATAATATGGTGATTTCCGCCTACGCAATCTGGATTTCGGGCGAGGATATCAACTCCTCCTTCTCTCTCTGGAACTTCGATGTCCGTTCCGACGATGCCTATAAGGGAGGCAACGGAACAGAGGATGGCGACGTGTTTCACGCCTTGGAGGTGTCGCAGGGTATAATGACCACCAACTGGAACCTTTCAAGCATCTGGGAACGTCTTTACAATGCCCTCTCGCGCGCCAATGCCGCCCTCGACCTTCTCAACAAGGTTGACGAGAACAGTTATCCCCTGAAACAGCAGAGAATAGCAGAGATGCGTTTCCTTCGTGGCCACGGCCATTTCCTCTTGAAACAACTCTTCAAGTATATCCCATTTGCAAACGACGAGAGCCTTTCGCCCGAGCAGTACAACAACCTCTCCAACCGAGCCTATACCAACGACGAAGGGTGGGCGCAGATTGCTGAAGACTTCCAGTTTGCGTTCGATCACCTTCCCGATATGCAGGTAGAGAAGGGACGCCCCTCCAAGGCCGCGGCCGCAGCCTATCTGGCCAAGACTTACCTCTACAAGGCATATCATCAGGATGACGTGGCCACCCACGCAGTGACCTCAATCAATACCGACGACCTCAAGAAAGTGGTTGAATTCACCGATCCCTCCCTTATGTCGAAATCAGGGTGCGGTCTGGAGAATGACTTCAACAACAACTTCCGTCCCGAGCCGGCATACGAGAACGGCACGGAATCCGTATGGGCAATGCAGTATTCCATGAACGACGGATCGAAGAACGGTAACTGTAACTGGGCATTCGGACTTATTGTTCCCAACATCCCCGGTGTGACCGACGGTGGTTGCGACTTCTACAAGCCGAGCCAGAACCTCGTGAATGCATTCCGGACCGACAAGGATGGTCATCCTCTGCTTGATACCTTCAATAACGACGACTATCAGCCGGGAGTGGATTATGCCGATCCCCGTCTCTTCCTTACAGTGGGTATCCCGGGCACTCCTTACGAGTTCAACCCCAAATATATGATGGACCGCACAGCCGACTGGAGCCGTTCAAACGGTCTTTATGGCTACTATGTATCGCTCAAGCACAATGTTGATCCCGATTGCGGATTCATGGTCAAGAACGGTCTCTGGGCATCTCCCATGAACCATATCGTGCTTCGCTATTCCGACGTGATGCTTATGCGTGCCGAAGCCCTTATCCAGCTTAACGACGGACGTATTCCGGAGGCAATGAACATCATCAACTCCATCCGTACCCGTGCCGCCCAGAGCCTTTCACGCATAGCCGACTATGAGAGAAGCTACGGGGTTCATATCAAGGTTGCGCCCTACACCGGCTCTTACAGCCAGGATGAGGCTTTCAGACTCTTAAAATTCGAGCGCCGCGTGGAGCTTGCCATGGAGAGCGACCGTTTCTTCGACCTCGTGAGATGGGGTGAGGCAGAGAAGACCCTCAACAACTATTATGCCGTGGAGGCTTCTAAATGCACCATCTATTCCAACGCCCACTTCACATCCAACAAGAATGAATATCTCCCCATCCCGTTTGCACAGATCAGTGCCAGCAACGGTCACTATACCCAGAACATAGGGGGATGGTAATTGATATGCTAACCAATAAATTAAAAGAGATGAAAACTTTATATAAATTGGCATATATGCTCATCCTTGTGCTTGCCGGCACGGCTATGACAGGATGCAAGAGCGATAACAAATCGAATCTCGATCTCGACGGCTCTACCATGATCAATGCATTACGTCTTGATGAATATGATGCCGTGATCGACAACAAAGGGAAGACAGCCGTGGTGAACGTCCCGTCGGATTACGACCTCACGGCAATGGTGGTTCGCCGTCTTGACCTCCAGCCCGGGGCTGAAGCGGATATGAACATCGGTGAGACCGTTGACTGCTCTGTTCCTCGCAACATCCGCATCACCAATGGCGATGTATTGACCAACTACACCCTCACGGTTGCCCGTGACAATGTTGAGATCAATTCCGCGCTCCTCAATGGACGCTACGCAGGCTCCATCGACAATGTGGCCCGCACCATAATCTTCTTCGTTCCTCTTGATGAGGAGGTGGGCACGGCCTCCCTCTCATTCACCGCCCCCGAAGGCACCACCTTTGATCCCGTTCCAGGAACTGTGCTCAACCTCAACGACCCCGTAACAATCAAGGCTACCTATCGCACTTGCACCGTTCCCTATACCGTTACTGCCATCAAGGATGATATGTCGCAGGATCCCAAGGCATTCGTGGGTAATGCCGAAAGCATTGACGGCCTTGGCGACGAAGCTAAGGCTGCTGCGGAATGGATGATGGCTAATGTTCCCAACTCACGTTTCGTGTCGCTTGCCAAAGTGCTCGACGGAAGCGAGAAACTCGGTGACTACAAGATGATCTGGTGTCATCTTGACTTTACCGACTGGCCCGGCATAATGTGGGATACAAGAGATATCTTCAATGATTACTACATTAAGGGTGGTAATATCCTTGCCACACGCGATGGCGCACGCTACATCAACGATGTGTGGAGAATTGCCAAAGATCAGCAGAGCCCCAACAATATGTTTGGCGGCGAATTCTATGAGACTCTCGAGAACGACCTCGGTTTCTCAGTGGCAGGATATGAGACACATCCTCTCTACAACGGACTGACTCCGGATGAGAACGGTCGCATCATGCTTCTCGAAAAGGGAGTGTCTTGCTCGAACCGCACTCTCCAATGGGTTGTTGACTGGGATGCCTACGGCGACATGTCGGTTTGGGAGACCAAGACGGGAGCCACTGCTCTTGCGACCGACGGCGATGCCAACCATGTGCATATCGCAGAGTTCGCTCCCCGCGACATCCTCGACGGCTATCAGAGCGGTCGTGTGGTTACGATAGGAACACCCGGCTATGAGTGGCACGATCCCAACCATGCCGCCAACCAATACCGCGAGAATATTTACACTCTTACCAAGAACGCAATCAACTATCTTTGCAAATAAGAATGATTATGGAATATCCAACAATAATAACCGCACTTCTTCTCGGGGCCTCACTCTGCTCTTGCAGCAGCGACGACAATACCCCCGCAGTTAAAGACTGGGACGGCACAGCAACATATTTCGAATCAACCGACAGCCAGGGATTCGAGACATTCTATAAACCGGCAGTAGGATTCGTGGGCGACCCGATGCCTTTCTATGATCCGGTGGCAGGCGATTTCAAGATTCTCTATCTTCAGGAATTCCGCCCCAATTCAGCCACTTTCCATCCCCTCTGGGCACTCTCCACAAAAGACTGTGCCAATTATGAGAACCTTGGCGAACTCGTTCCGACAGGCACAGTGGCCGAGATGGATGGCGCAATTGGCACGGGAAGCACAATCTATAATGATGCCGACAAGACCTATTACACTTTCTACACAGGTCATTCGGTGAATGTTCCCCTCACCGGCATAGGGGAGGCAGTGATGGTTGCCACCTCCAAAGATTTCAAGACCTGGACCAAGGACCGCTCATTCCTCATCTCTCCCGAAGGTGAATACAGCACAGCTGATTTCCGCGATCCGTTCGTGTTCAAGGGTGATGATTCCCTGTTCCACCTTATTGTCTCCACTCAGAAAGATGGTAAAGGAGTGCTTGCCGAATACACCTCTTCCGATCTTCATAATTGGGATTCCAAGGGTGTGTTCATGACCATGATGTGGGACCGCTTCTATGAGTGTCCTGATGTGTTCAAGATGGGCGATTGGTGGTATCTCGTTTATTCCGAGAAACATGCAGCCGTGAGAAAGGTTCAATATTTCAAAGGACGCACTCTTGACGAGTTGAAAGCCTGCACCGCCAACGACGCCGGTCTCTGGCCCGACATGCGCGAGGGAATGCTCGACAGCCGCGCTTTCTATGCAGGAAAGACAGCTTCCAACGGCACAGACCGCTATATCTGGGGATGGTGTCCCACACGTCCTGGCAACGACAACACCAATGTGGGTGCATATCCTGCCGAGCCCGACTGGGCCGGTGCGCTCGTGGCTCACAAGCTCCTTCAGAATTCCGACGGAACACTGGCAGTTGTTCCTGTAAAAGCTATCGTGGATAAATTCTCGGGTTCCTCTTCTGCAAGTAAGGTGATGGAACGAAAAGGTGATATAAAGGAGGAATCCGGGAATTTCATCCTCGGTGAAGATAGCCATCTTCTCTTCTCTCGCCTTGGTTATCAGAATGCAATCACGATGACTGTAAAGACCTCCGGGAATGAAGACCGTTTCGGCATCTCGTTCGTGCGCGGCAGCGACTCCAAGAAATATTACACCCTGATGTTCAATCCCGAAGGTCCGGATCGTCGCAAGATCAACTTCGAAGAGGAAGGTGAAGAGGGTAAGGGATTCATCGGTGGCGCCGACGGCAACCTTTTCGAGACTCCGGCCGACAACACATATCATGTCACAATCCTCAGCGATAACTCCGTGATGACAGTGTATGTGAACGACCAGGTAGCTTTCACAGCCCGTATCTACGGCATCCAGAAGAACTGCTGGTCCATCAACTCCTATAACGGAACAATCAACGTTTCAAATCTCGCAGTTAGCTCAAGGTAAGAGAACATTTTCTATCGGTATTTCAACTGCGTTATGTTACCCCGGCCTGCATTGTCAGGCCGGGGTTTGTTTCAGTATTCTCCGGGGAGTCTCCATGGTTTAACTAATGTTAGATATTTAATCTGTTATGTGGCTAAGTATGAAATAATTGAAGTTTGATATTTTATGAAAATGTTATGATGCTATTTACAAAAGGGATTTAATATTATAATTTTGCATCGTAACTTCGGAAAAGAGCTGTTTCCGGAATTAAAAGGAGACTATATCAAATGAAATTGAAAGAAAAAATAATAATGAGCGCGGTGGCGATGGCAGTCACAACTTCTGTGGCCACGGCGGCTGTGACTCAATCGAAAGAGGAGCGCGTGCCTGAAAATCGCGTGATATATGAGGTGTTCGTGCGCAACTTCTCTCCCGAAGGAAATCTCAAGGGAGTGGAGGCGCAGATTCCCCGCCTCAAGGAATTGGGCGTTGATGTGGTTTGGCTGATGCCCATATATAAATTAGGAGACGTTGGAAAGTGGGGAACATATTCCAGCCCCTACGCCATAAAGAACTACCGTATGATCGACCCCGATAACGGAACGGAGGAAGATTTGCGCGACCTGGTGAAAACCATCCACGATAACGGTATGGAGATATGGTTCGACTGGGTAGGGAACCATACTGCAATGGATAACGTCTGGGTGGAATCGCATCCCGAATACTATTCGAAGAAAGATGGCGATTTCGTGCATCCTTTCAATGGAATGTGGAAGGATGTTTATGAACTCGACCGCGACAGCGAGGCCATGCAGGATGCAATGGTTTCCGATATGCAATATTGGGTAGATAACTTCGATATCGATGGCTACCGTTGCGACTACGCTTCCGGCCCCTCTCCCGAATTGTGGCGCAAGGCATCTGAAAGGGTGCTCAAGGATGGAAAGCGTGTGGCGTGGCTCGCGGAAGACTCCAACCGTCCCTCACTGGTTAAGAACGGCTATTTCGACTACAACTACTGTTGGGATTTCCAGGAGAAAGTGCTGAAGAAATTCGCCAACGACTCCGTGCCCTCGCTCGACAAACTCAGGAAAGCGTGTGAACTCCTTGCCAATGAAGGAATCACAGAAGGGGAGAGTAAGGCTCCCGACGACACAATCAAGGCTCCCTACGCCGGCCGTTCAAGAATGGTTTATCTTGTTAACCACGACGTGTTGCAGGATCAGGGGGGCAGCGAAGACCTTGTATATAAGCAATATCTGCGTCCCTTGACAGTATTGGAGTTTACCGTCTATGGTATGCCCCTGATATATAACGGTCAGGAGATACAATATAAATCGGGTGGGAGGGTTTCGCTCGCCGAAAAGACTCCCATCGACTGGAGCAATCCCGATGAAGAGATGACAGAGCTGATAAAGAGGCTCACGAGTCTAAAGCATTCCCAGCCAGCATTGTGCACCGGGAAGGAGAGCGGAAAACTCACCAATCTCACCACCACAGCCGACGATGCCGTCTATGCCTACAAGCGCACCTTTGGTGAAGAGAATGTTGTGGTGATGCTGAATTTTTCCGACCGGGAAGAGACTTTCACTATTCCGGAAGGATTACCGGAAGGGGAATTGGTCGATGCTTTCACAGGAAATGAGGTGAAAGCGGGAGGATCGGTTAGATTCTCTCTCCCTCCATACGGAGCCTCGGTATATGTCAGAAATGTTAGAGAATGAAATAAAAAGGTGATGTGAATTACCGAATATAAGTTAAGTTAATTTTCAAGTTCCAACTAATTTTCAGGAACATTGATTCAAGATCTTAATTTAGAAAGACACATTGTTTTTTGCATAATGTGGATTTTTAATTATTTTTACAAATCTAAAAATCGATGTATCCGGCACGGAGCGATTCCGTGTCGGATGCCATTAGTAAATTTAGATTGTTAAAGTAATTGGTTATGAAGCTGATATATTGCTGTTGTTTTCTTCTTATATTATGTTCCTGTGCGGGGAAGAAATCATCATCTTCGCCCGAGCTGCAGGAGCTTTACGAGCGTCTTGATACCGAGATAGCTCAAAGCGAAAAATATGAGAAGGATAGGGAGGCGAGGATCACGCGTCTCAAAAAGGAATATGACCTCACGGCCGACAGCCAACGGCGCACAGCGCTCATCGACAGCCTGATATATGAATTTGCGGCCTACAATGCCGATTCCACACTATATTACATAGGATATAATCTTCGCCGTCCGGATGTGAAGAATGTTCCGGGCCAATACACCCGACTGCTTATAAAAAGATTGGATCAATATGCCCATGCAGGCCTTTTTGCCGATGCGCTTATGGTGAAGATCAGCATTCCCCGCGATTCCCTCACCGACAATCTCCTTGAAGACTACTATTCCGCTTGTTGCGCCTTATATCAGTATCTCACCGAATACACCTATGAACACGAGACTGCGCAGGAATATGAGAAGAAACGTTCACTCTACACAGATTCCCTCCGCCAGGTAGTCAAACCCGGCAGCTTCAATCATCTTGTCTATGTAATGTCGGAGAAAGCAAGGATGGGTCAGCAGAAAGAGGCGATCGACGGTCTCTTGAGTCATCTGAAGGAATATCCATCCGGCACAAGAGAATATTCCATCCTTGCATCCACACTCGCCTTTATATATAAGACCAGCGGGATGAACGATGAATATAAACGCTATCTCGTTCTCAGCGCCATCTCTGATGTGCAGGCTGCCGTGAAAGAGAATATGTCATTCCGCGAAGTGGCCACAGTAATGTTCGAAGAAGGCGATGTGGAGCGGGCCAACCGTTACCTGAAGAAAAGCATCGCAGATGCAAACTTCTATTCGGCGTTGATGCGTAATGCACAGTCGAGCAAGATGTTGCCGGTTATTGATGATGCTTACTCCCAGTTGCAGGACAGTCTCACCAAGCGACTGCGCCTCCTGATAGTGTTGAGCTGTATTCTGTTGCTATTCCTTATCTGCACTGTCTTCTATATTCTCAAACAGCTCCGGATAAAAAAAGAGGCTAATGAAAAGGTCAGGAAGGCGAATGAAGAGTTAAGCACGCTTTCCGGAAAATTACAGGAGATGAACAGTGAACTTGAGAAACGTAACCGCGAGCTTGGCGACTTCAACCGCACCAAAGAGGAATATGCCGGACTATTCATGGAATTCTGCAGTTCGGCAATCTTGACGCTGCAACGCTATCAGCAGTCGCTGCGTGTGAGTGCCGCTCAGGGTGGCAACCGTGCCGCGCTCATGAAGAAACTCGAATCCTCCGAGATTTCCGACCAGCTCCTGAAAAACTTCTATGTCAAGTTTGATGAAGCCATCCTAAACATCTATCCCTCCTTCGTTGATAAGTTCAATGCCCTCCTTAATCCCGCCGAGCAGGTGACGCTCAAATCGGGAGAATTGCTCAACACCGAGCTTCGTCTTTTTGCACTGATAAGGATCGGTATTGACGACAGTGCGAAGATAGCCCAATTCCTCCGTTGCTCCATCTCCACAGTCTATACCTACCGCAGCAAGATGCGAAAGCGTGCCATTCGTCCCGATGATTTTGAGCAAGAGGTGAGAAGCATCAGTTAAAAAAGCAAAAAATCACTTAAAAACGGTATAGAAAGGTTGCGACGACCATATAGATTTTTATAGCGTTCCGAACATAATAAAGTTCTGGTAATCAGTGAATGTTGATTTAGATATTTTTTGATTGTAGTTAGATGCGCTTGACAATGTAATAAAGTATAGCGACTTTTGCACCGTGATTTTAAATCACGCGAAAACAAGGCAACAATTACAATTAAAACATAAATCAACAATGAACAGAAAACCATGGAATTTTAGGGCCGTCGTTCTGAGTATGCTTTGGACGTTAGCTCTGATAGTTGCACCGGGAATCTCGGCGCAGCTACTCACAGTTTCGGGCACTGTTTACGATCAGTCAGGCGACGTCCTGATTGGCGTTAGTGTCTCGGTGAAAGGTGATCAGAAACACGGTGTGCACACTGACATTGACGGAAATTACTCCTTGAGCAACATTCCCGCCGATGCCACTCTCATCTTCAGCTATGTCGGCTTCGGCGCTGTTGAGGAGAAAGTGAACGGTCGCACCAAGATTGATGTGACTATGCGCGAAGACGCGGAGCTTCTTAATGAGGTTGTCGTTGTCGGTTACGGTTCTTTGAGCCGTAAGGAGGTGTCAAGTTCAATCGTGCAGGTAAACCGCGACGATTTTGCGCAGGGCGCCATGAACAACCCGATGGAGATGCTTACCGGTAAGGTGGCCGGTCTTAACGTATCAAGCACCGCTGCCGCCGACCCTAACGGTAGTGCGGAACTTCAGGTGCGTGGTGCCACATCCCTTAACTCAGGCAATGGCCCGCTCGTGGTTATCGACGGTGTTGTCGGTGGTGATATCCGCACGGTGGCTCCCCAGGATATCGAATCAATGTCAGTCCTTAAGGATGCCGCTTCGGCCGCAATTTATGGTACTCGCGGTGCGAACGGTGTGATCCTCATCACGACCAAGAAAGGCACAGGCGAAGCCGGCAAGCCGGTCATCACTTACGATTCATACGCAGCCTTGTCGTTTGCTAAGGATAAACCGGAGGTTCTCTCCCCCTACGAATGGCGTCTCGCACGTCGTGGCCACGACTACGGAGCAAGCACCGACTGGTACGACCTCATCACCCGCGATGTTGCCTACGATACTAACCAGTATGTGTCTGTTGACGGTTCGCTCCCCGGCGGTGGCTACTACACAGCCTCTATGAACTATAAGAACGCCAACGGTCTCGACATAGTGAGCAAGCGTGAAGAGTTCGGCGGACGTGCATCTGTTGCCGCAAACGCCCTCGACAATCATCTCCGCATTTCTGCCGCCCTCAACGCTCGTCGCGTTAACGAGGACTACGGCGACGGCGGAATGTTCGACACTGCCCTCGGAATGAACCCCACAATTCCAGTATATAATGAGGATGGTACATTCTATCAGCCCAGCTCCCCTTCAGGAATCTATAACCCGGTTCAGCAGCTTAAGGTGAACACATCAAAGGGTAACCGCACATATCTGCTCGGCACAACCGACCTCCGTTATAACATCTGGAGCAACGAATATCATAACCTTAGCACCCCACTCTCTTATTCATACGAATATAAGGATTATAAATCTGATTATTACACTCCCACCACTTCCGGTGAATCTTACTGGAACGATTATGATGGCCGTGCGCGCATCGAATATACCAAAGAATGGACCAACCGTCTCGAGTGGCTTGTAAACTATGGTTTCGCCAACGATGACCATGACGTAAAGTTCGTGGGTGGTTATTCATTCGAGCGTTACAACTGGGATCGCATGGGTGAGCAGAACAACAACTTCACCTTCAACAAGCCCCTTTGGTGGGGAATCGGTTCCGGTTCTTACCTCACTGACGGTAAGGCCTCTATGTGGGCAGGCAGAAGCCAGTCATCTCTCGCTGGTTTCTTCGGACGTATCAACTACGCGTGGAAGGGCATGCTCATCGCATCAGCTTCCATCCGTTATGAAGGTTCAACAAAATTCGGTGCCGACAAGAAGTGGGGTGCCTTCCCCTCGGCCTCAGTGGCATGGGAAATGGCAAAGATGCCCTTCCTTTCAGACTACGTGCAGACAGTGCAGAGCCTTAAGCCGCGTATCTCATTCGGTATCACCGGCCGTCAGCCCAACAACTCATACGAGTCAATCTCAACCTACACCACCGGCGGAACATATCTCATGGATGGCACCTGGGTTACAGGTTACCAGCCCTCAAATAACGCCAACCCCGAACTGGCATGGGAGAAACTTTCGAGCATGAACTACGGTATTGACTTCATGTTCTTCAACCGCATCTATGGTTCTATCGAATATTTCGACCGCCGTTCAATGGATCTTCTCTACAACTATACTGCTCCGCAGCCTCCTTACGTGTATAACACCATCCTCGTAAACGTAGGTACGATCAAGAACACAGGTGTCGAGCTCTCCATTACAGGCGATGCTGTGGTTAACCAGCCCGTGACCTGGACCACCGGTATCAACTACTCTTACGGCACATCCAAGCTCACCAAGCTTTCCAACTCCATCTATAAGGCCTCTTACGTTGACCTTTACCAGAAACCGGGTCTCGGAACAAGCGAATACTTCTTCCGCGTGGAAGAGGGTGGCCAGATCGGTCAGTTCTGGGGCTATGAATATGCCGGATACAACGACTCGCACGATATGCTCGTCTATAACGCCAAAGGTGAGAAGATACCGGCCGCAGGTGCCCAGCCTGAGGATAAGCGCTACATCGGCGACGGTGCGCCCAAGCACTTCCTCACATGGAACAACACCGTCAAATGGAAGAACTTCGACCTCAGCGTGATGTTCAACGGAGCATTCGGTTTCCAGATCTTCAACATGCGCAGATATGGAATGGGTCTGAAGGGTAGCGGTAGCGACAACGTGCTCCGCAGCACCTATCTTAAAGACCGCGACGTATGGAGCGGTGGTGGTGTGATCTCCTCATACTTCCTTGAGAACGGTGACTACTTCAAGCTCGAGAACGTGACACTCGGTTACAATGTGCCCTTCAAGAACCGCAAGGTGCTCGACAGCCTCCGTGTCTATCTCTCTGCCAAGAACCTCTTCACCATCACAAGCTACACCGGTACTGATCCTTCGGCAGTGACCTCAACAGGTATCACTCCGGGTGTGGATGCAACTTCTGCATATCCTATGGCAACTCAGCTCACTCTTGGTGTGACATTCAAATTCCGTTAATCCTGCGGACTAACCGAATAAATTTTGTAACTATTCTTACAAAAAAATCAGACAATAATGAAACTACGCAAACATATAGCCGCAATGCTTTCAGCAACGGCCCTCGCCATCGGTGCTGTGTCCTGTACCGATCTTGAGGAAGTGACATTCGACCGCATTGACGCCGGTGCCTATTATCAGGACGAGAGCAGCGTCAAAGGAGCTGTGGCGGCCGTTTATTCAAGCGCACAGAACAGCTTCCTTGAATATTTCTGGTATCTCAACGAGTTCTCAGCCGACCAGATTGCATGGCGCACATGGAACGGCGGCGCATGGGGATGGGATGAAGGCGCGAAGTTCGTCCTTTCAAGCCAGTCGTGGAACTCTGAAGCAGAGATTATACGTAAGGCATGGGAGAAGGCATGGGAAACCATCGGTCTTTGCAACAACATCATCAATGACCTTCAGGGAATCAATGCCGCATCAATCGGTATGACCGAAGATGCCCTCAAACAGTATATCGCAGAGGTTCGCACCATGCGTGCATACGTTTATTACAACAACTTCGAGGTGTGGGGTGGTGCAATTCCTTTGAACACCACCGTTGGCGGTGAAGTTCCCGGCTCTGCCGACCCCGACTTCAATACGGGTTGCCAGAAAGTATGGGATTTCATCTCTACCGAACTCGATGAATGTTATGCGGACCTCGCCATAGAGAAGGGTGACAATGCAAGTCGCCTGCGCATGAACCAGGGTATGAACCGTATGCTCAAGATGCGTCTTCTCCTCAACTCAGAGCTTTGGACCGGAACAGCAAAATACACCGAATGTGCCAAGCTTTGCGAGGAGATCATCAACGGTGATTACGGTAACTACAGCCTCGCTTCCGACTACCGTCAGATCTATAGCATAGGAAATGAAAGCTGTCCTGAAATCGTGTTTGCATTTGCAAGCTGGTCAGGCAAGACATTCACCAATAACCGCACGAGCCCCTTCCTTATCCTTCAGTATGGCGACCTCTTCGGCATGGAGTCAATTCCTCAGACAGGATGGAACTGCTGCTGCGTCGTTCCTTCAAAGGATAACACCGGTTCCGACTACATCATGGCCGGCACCAAGGTTTGCGGAACACGCGACGGCAAGAGCTTCATCTTCGACTACGGCGACAAGCTCGGTGCTCCCCTCGACCGTATGAACGACAAGGATATCCGCAAGCAGCCCTATCAGTCTGATGCGGCAGGAAACTGGACCGGTCTCTTCCTTATGGGCGAGCAGCATGAATGGGCAAGCGGGAATACTATCATGGCAGATGCCGACCTTGAAGACTGCCCCCTCATCTATGTTGACCAGTGCGGAACATTCACCAACGCCGGCCGTAACCTCGAGCCTGTCATGTCGCCCCGCTGGGGTATGACCAACACCGGTTACCGTCTTATCCGCTACCCGGTCACCCCGACCTCTTCGGGTGCAGACTATTGCGACATTTCAGAGGTTGAGTTCCGTCTCACAGAGGTTTACTACACTCTTGCCGAATGCCGCATGCGTGCCGGTAACGCCGGAGGAGCCAAAGAGCTTGTGAATACAGTTCGTCAGCGCTACTTCGCAAACGCCGACCTTTCAGAAATTGAAAATCCGGGTCCCGGCTTCAACAACTTCGACCTTGACTGGATGCTCAGCGAGTGGGGTCTTGAATTCCTTGGCGAAGGTAACCGCCGTCGCACCGACCTCCGTCGCTTCGACAAGTTCACGCAGGGACAGTGGTGGTTCTTCGGACGCGCCACAGAGACAGACCGCGAGCTTCCCGCAAAACGCGACCGCAAATATGAGTGGTTCCCGCTTCCTCAGGTGGCCCTTATGGTTAACCCCGGATTGGTTCAGAATCCTAACTATTAATATCTGAAAACAACATGAAAAAGCTAAATATATATAATCTCTTTATCCTTCTGCTGCTCCCCCTCTTAGGGGCGTGCAGCAAGGATGAGATCATCTTTGACAGCGAGCTTCCTCGCTTCGAGACCCGTGCCGGCTACCAGCTCATAGAAGCTATCGTGCCTCAGGCCACAACTGCAACCGATGAGATCTATATCATTGGTGACTTCAACGGCGGAATGGATGCCGTGGGCGATCCCCGCTGGCAGCTCGAGAAGGCCGGTGACACCGACGTGAAGTGGGGAATCTATCTTAATCCCAACGACTTCGTTGCCGGTAAGACTCTTGCCGACGGATATACATTCTACAATGTGCAGCAGGGCGAAGAGCGCGGTCTTGGCGACACGCTCGTGACCCATCATGAATCTCCTGCAGTGGGCGGCCGTGCAAACGTGATGATCTATTTCTGGGAAGATTACTTCAAGACTGTTCCTACACCGGGTGAAATCGACCACGATGGATACGCTATATATGTCGTAGATCATACCGGTTATGATGCACTTGCTCTTTACGCATGGGGTGATGCCGAAATCTTCGGTGGCTGGCCAGGTATAACCCCCACAGGCACTGTTAATATTGATGGCACTACTTATCAGTATTTCGATACAGGCGCTTCAAATGAGGGTATAAACGTCAATCTCATATTCAACAACAATGGCAACGGTAGCCAGCTTTCCGATTATAGTGTTACTCTCGATCAGGATTACTATCTTGAGCTGACTCCGGATGGAGCCTTCCCCTTTGATCCAAGCGCATCAGTTTCACATGACGGATATGCAGTGTTCGTATATGATGCATCGGGTTGGGATGAGCTGTATCTATATATGTGGGGCACGGTCAATGACCTTAACGGCGGTTGGCCCGGCATGGCTCCGACAGGCACACAGACCATCAATGGTGTCACTTACAAATATTTTGATCTCGGAGAAGCCAATTGCGATGCAGGTCTTGACGAGCATGTAATCTTGAACAATGGTAACGGGAAGCAAATAGACGATGTGGTTGTATTCGGTCTTGACCGCGACGTATATGTTGAGCTGACGGCATCCGGGGCAAAAGAGATTGATCCTAACACCTTCTCTCCCGGCGGTGCAGTAGATCCCGAGCCCGAGCCGGAACCGGAACCCGACGGCACCAAATACACTCTCTTCGTGGAGAACAATACAGGCTGGGATACAACCTATCTCTATGCATACGGAGATGCAGGCGAAATGTTCGGCAAATGGCCCGGCAAGGCTCCCGATGGAACAGCCACAGTGGCCGGCGTGAAGTATGATCTCTTCTATGTCTATGGAAACGGAGAAAGCGAGAACTTCATCTTCAACAATGGCAACGGCACTCAGCTTGGCGACATAACGCTGACACTTGATCAGGATTATACACTCACGATTGATGCGCAGGGCGCACAACTGAAGAATAAAAAACGTAACAAGGCACGTAAATGAAAAATATAATAAAAGCTTCAATGGTTGCGGCCGCCGCGCTCGTGATGGGTGGCTGTACCTCCTACGAGATTGATATGCCCGAAAATCCGGAACCCCCGGTTATAGGGAGAGAAGTCTCAAAGAATGTGATCTATCAAGCCAATCCCGGGTTCTTCGGAACCCAGGATTGCCTGAAAGGGCTCAACGCGCAGCTCGACCGAATCTCCGATATGGGCTGCGACATACTCTGGGTCATGCCTATATATGTTCGTGGCGAGAAAGATGCCTTCGGTTCCCCTTACTGTATCAAGGACTACCGTGGAATCAATCCCAAATATGGAACCCTCGACGATGTAAAGACACTCGTCAACAATGCCCATGGCAAAGGGATGAAGGTGATTTTCGACTGGGTTGCCAACCACACTGCCTGGGATCATCCCTGGGTTACGCAGTATCCTAACCGTTACGAGCAGGATGACGAGGGTAATATCAAGCAGGCCAGCACCTGGACCGACGTTGCACAGCTCAATTTCAACAACCCCGACACAAGAGAGGCCATGCTCAACGAGATGCTCTATTGGGTTAAGGAAGTTGGAATCGACGGTTACCGTTGCGACTATGCCGACGGTCTTTCGGCTGAGGCTTGGGGCAGCCTGATAACAGGTCTCCGCGCCGCCAATCCAGACATCATAATGCTTGCCGAGACTTCCAACAAGGATTTCTACAACTACGGCTTCAACATGATCTATGACTGGAGCAGCGCCCCCACAATCTCTGCCGTATTCAAAGGCCAGGCATTGCCAAGCGAGATCGTGAAGGAAGCTAAGGAGGCATTGGGCAGAGTTCCTGACGGTGATTCCATTCTCCGCTATGCATTCAACCACGACGTGGCAGCCGAAAATAATGTTTCAACCTACTTCGGCAGTGTTGACGCAATCCCCGCCGCTTACGTTTGCGCATCGATGCTCAACGGCACCCCGATGATCTATTCTGGCATGGATGCCACAGATATTTCCGGAGAACTTTCATTCTTCAACTACCGCACTCTCGATTTCTCCACCGCACTCTCCAATGAGTATAAGGCCATTAACGATGTGTTTGTGAAGACTGCTGAAGTGAGAAGAGGTGAGCTCAACGACTATTCCACCGCTTCCGGACTCTGCTTAACCTACAGCATCCCCGGCAAGACGCTTCTCGTGATGGTGAACCCGACAGGGGAGGCCAAGGCAATACGCGTTCCAATTTCGCTTGCCAACACCTCGATGACCGACCTTATCAAGGGTGGTGACGTGACTCTCGGACTCACCTACGAGATTGGAGCATACGGCTACGCCATTTTTGAAAATTGAGGTTGGAATCGACAACGTTGACTGAAAAAAGACCCGATATAAAATCTCCGTTCGCGGTCGTCTTTAAGGCGACCGCGGACTTTTCCGACGATTAACAGAAAAATTTTTTCCCGGATATCGCAAATAATATAATTAAATGTGAAAAAAATCGTTCAAAGATATATAAGTTATACCTTTGGAAAATTCTCCGGTTCTTCTTTAAAATATAATCTATCTTAAGTGACCATGAAGTTTTTATTATCATCAGTTATGCTTGCGGGCGCCATGCAGATGGCGGCCATGGGTATTACTTCCCCTTCGGGCGAACTGGTCTTGAATGTGGATGTTGACTCTCAAGGGCATCCCTACTATACTCTCGATTATAAGGGTAAGAAAATAGTGGAGCCGAGCAAAGTCGGAATCCGTGCCGATGAAACGGTCTTTGCCGACGGTTTCTCGATTGCCGGTGTTGATACGGTGACTGTTGACCGCAGCTGGGCACCGGTGTGGGGTGAATATTCCACTGTCCGTGACCATTTCCGCGAGATGGCCGTGAAACTCAAGGCTGATAATCCCGACAGGGAGCTGACCGTGCGTTTCCGTCTCTTCGACGACGGCCTCGGTTTCCGTTATGAGCTTCCTGTGCAGAAAGGACCGAACTATTTCACCGTGAAGGAGGAGCTGACCGAATTCAATTTCAACGGCAATCATAAGCTATATTGCATACCCGGAGACTATGATACGGATGAATACCTTTTCTCCGAAACCACTTTCACAGACCTTCCCGACGCTTTAGGGAAATATCGTCGTCATTCGGAGGCTCAGCGCACAGGGGGCACCACAATCCAGACCCCTATGCTGATGAAAACAGACGACGGGGTGTATGTGAATATGCATGAGGCGGCTCTTATAGGCTACCCGGCGATGCTGCTCGACGTGGATACGGAAAACTATAAGATGAAATCTCATCTTGTGCCCGACCGTCTCGGCGTGAGCGCATATCTTCAGATGCCTTTCAATACTCCCTGGCGCACACTCATCGTCAGCGACGATGCCCGCGACATACTTGCCTCTCAGCTTGTGCTCAACCTCAATGAGCCTAACAAGATTGAGGATACGTCTTGGATCAAGCCGATGAAGTTTATGGGTGTATGGTGGGAGATGTTCACCGGCAACCAGAAGACATGGGCATATTCCGACGATCACCTTGCAAAACCGGGTGTGACCGACTATTCCAAGCTTAAACCCAACGGACGACATCCAGCCAACACCGAGAATGTGAAGAAATATATCGACTTCGCTTCTGCCAACGGCATTGACGGTGTGCTTGTGGAAGGCTGGAATGAAGGTTGGGAAGACTGGGCAAGCTACCGCAAGAACCGCCAGTTCCTTTTCGACAAACCTTATCCCGATTTCGATCTTCCGGCGCTCCGCGACTATGCCAAGGAGAAAGGTGTGAAGCTTATCATGCATCATGAGACAGCCGCCAACGCTTCCGATTATGAGAAACAGCTTGACCGCGCTTTCCAGTTCATGAAAGATAATAACTACGATGCAGTAAAGACCGGTTATGTTGGCGCTATCATTCCGCGTTCGGAACATCACACATCGCAGTGGATGGTGGATCACGCCAAGCACGTCATAGAACGCGCAGCGGATTATGAGATAATGGTTGACAGCCACGAGGCTCCGCGCCCCACAGGTCTCTGCCGCACTTATCCCAACTGGCTCGCACAGGAGTCGGCACGTGGTGGTGAGTTTGAGTCGATGGGCGGAAACCCACCTTCGCACACTTGCATCCTCCCCTTCACTCGTCTGAAAGGAGGCCCGATGGATTACACCCCCGGACTCTTCGAAACCAAGATGAGCTATTATAACGAGGGTAAGGATTCTCAGGCAGGAACAACATTGACACGTCAGCTGGCTCTTTATCTCACAATGCCTTCACCGATGCAGATGGTGTGCGACCTCCCGGAGAACTATCAGCGATTCCCGGATGCATTCCAGTTTATCAAGGATGTGCCGGTTGATTGGTCTGATTCTAAATATCTTGAGGCTGAGCCTAACAGATATATCACCGTGGCACGTCGCGACAAGCATTCCGATGATTGGTACGTCGGGGCTATCACAGATGAGAATGCACGCACTGCCGTTATCGACATGAGCTTCCTTCCCAAGGGTGAGAAATTCGAGGCCACCATCTATGAGGATGCCCCCGATGCTCATTGGAAAGATAATCCGCAGGCCTATAAAATCCGCAAGATAAATGTGGATTCAAAGACAAAACTGAAACAGCGCCTCGCTCCCGGCGGTGGTGCCGCAATCAGGATCGTAAAGAAGTGATGAAAATATTTTTTTGAATTGTTAGTTTTTTTTATAATGATAATGAAAATGAAAAGGAGCTACGCAGTGATACGTGGCTCCTTTGCTTTTAAATCAATCTTCCTCTTGTGAGGGATCGGGCTCCATGGCATCTTGGCGTGCCTTCTCGCGTGCGGCAAGCTTCAGCCAGGATTCAATCTGCTTATGGCAGTTTTGGCGTTCGGATTCGGGAGCATCCTCAGGAAGATTATCCAGCCGCTCCTGGTAGAGTGCCGCTATGGCTTCCGCGGCCCACCAGTTGCCGAAATCATAGGCATCTTCCCAATACTTTCGGGCGAGCCTGAATCCCTTTTGAGGGTCGCACGCGATGCCGTCGGCATAGCAGCAACCCATGCGGAAAGAAAACTCACAAGGATCCAGTCGGACTGCTTGATGAGTCCAATAAAACACTTTCTCGGCCAATTCCTTGTCGGGGTTGCCCCCTTCCACTTCGGTCTCATATTCCCAACGCTCCCAGTAATAATCGCATAGCTTTCCGGCCGCCTCAGCGTTGTTTTCCCCTATTGCTTCATAATGCTCCAAAGCAATCTCAGGGTCTCCTCCGCGCGCCATATCCATAAAGAAGTCGCCGAGCCAGAGATGCGCTGACTCAGCCCAACTGCTGTCGGTCTTTGTGCAACGCTCCATGAAATTCTCGGCATCATAATGGTCATATTTCTGACGGTCGCCTCCAAACTCCTGATCGGGAGTCTCGGCATGCTCACACATGTGTCCGAGCAGATATAGAGCCAAGCCTTCATTTTCTTCAGCAGCCTCCTCTGCGTATTTAAAAGCCTTTTCAAGATCCTGCTCCACACCGATCCCGTCGTGATACATCAAGGCGAGAAGCCCCGAACTTTCAGGACCCTCCTCCGCTTCCAGTACTAACCGGGCGGCTTTTTTCTCAGCTTCCGGATCATTCTCCGCTCCGTCGAGCAATTTGTAAAAATCTTCAGACAGTCCCATATCAATCAAACATTACTCGGTTAATCAAACATTACTCGCGGGTTCATCTGAGAAGGTGAACGCCACTCAATTCCATATTTCTCTTTCAGCAAATCCTGCTTGGCATTCCAATACATGAAACAGAACCCCATCCCTTTCCGGTGATTGGCAAACCGGCGGTCAAGTTCCTCTTCCGCGTCATAGATAATCTCCTCCCATTTATCGGTATATTCCACCGGGTCGCGTCTAAGATGCCCCGGGTCGGGACGGCTGATTATATCTATCAGCTTTTCGGAAGAGAAAATTTCGGCCAATGCTTTCCGAATCTTATCGTCGAAGAGATAGTTATCATAATAGTCAGTTATCAGAATTTTAAGGCGCACCACCATCTCTGCCTCCTCCTCAATATCGGAGAGGTCAACGCCCTCCTCGATAGCCTTTTTCATGAAGCGCAGCAGGATTTCATAAAGATCGTGGAAATAATAGGAATACTCAAGGGCATCGGCAATGCGTGGAATGGCCTGTTCCAAAATATCCCATTCAAGCAGTTCATCGCGCATTATATCCAGGGTCTCTTCCGATACATATTTGAGGTGGCGGTAGTCGCGCTGGGCCACCATAGTCTCTGCGAGAAGAGTCAGCAACTGAATCTTCTCCACATCGCGATCATGGCCGGGAAGCTCATTGAGCATCTCGAAGAGAGATTGGAAAATTACGCGGTCTTTGGCAAGACGTTCGCTCTTCTCCGTTTCCTCATTGCGGTCGCGGAGTCCCATCACTTCCTCTATGCGGTCGTCAACAGATTTTGTCTCATCGGAGAGTATCTTGTCAATATATTTTTTCAAATCATCCATAAGTTTATTCAAGAATATCGATGCAAATTAAGGTCACGTTATCATCCCCACCGGCCTTGAGTGCAAGCTCAAGCAAACGCGCAGGATTACAGAAATTCGCCTTAAGTTCCTCCTCCGGAATCATTCCGGAAAGGCCGTCGGAACAGATCAGGAAACTGTCACCCTCCACAATCCTTGTAAGCTTTACATCAAGGAAAGCTTCCGGCAAACCGAGACAGTTATATATACGTGAAGCCGGAATGGATAGGTCGCCTGTGCGTTCACGTTCGGAATGGTCGGCCGTAAGCTGAGCCACCTCTCCGAATCTGCGGCGATATGTGCGCGAATCTCCGGCATTAAGTATTAGCGCGGTCTCGCCATAAAACAGAATCCCGGTGAGGGTGGTACACATCAGCTCTCCCGGTGAGGCGGCCATGATGGAGTAATTGGTCTCCTTAAACCAGCGTTTCATCTCCATCAGCAGTTCATTATCATCGAGCGTGGTTGGAAGTGAGTCAAGGAAACTGCGGAAAGCCTTGCATGCCATTTCAGAAGCCACCTCTCCACGCGAATGGCCGCCAAGACCGTCGCACACCACGGCACCGAACTTGAAACCCTCCTCCGGAACTCCCATAAGGGACTTGCAGGAATCGTCGCGAATCACGCTTTCACCTGCCACCGCCATATCCTGGTTGATCTTGCGTCTTAGCCCGATATGGCTCAATGCCTCACATTTCAGTTTCATTCGGCAATAAAATCATAAAAGTTAGCAATCCTCACCACATCCCCGGTCTTGAAGGGGAGGGGAGAAAAACACCATTCCCCATTCACGGCCGTTCCGTTTCGTGAGCCTACGTCGGCAATTATCCAATGGTCGCCCTCTCTGGTTAGCCGCGCGTGACGTGCCGACACGAACTGCAGGCGCCCGAGTTTCGGAGCGTATGGCCCCTCAACCCTGCCTATCAAGGCTCCATCCATAAGGTCGAGGGTGATATTTTCGGCCCGGCACACCAACCGCACCGGAGCCTTAGGCGTTGGCTCAGCCGCAACCAACGGCTTGCCGCATTTGCCACAACGCTTTCCTTCCCCCTTACCCGGGATATGGCAGTCGGGGCATATATATATTTTCTCGCCACATTGGTCGCAATATAGCGAGTCGCTGTCGATCTCTTGTTTACATTTATAACATTTCATAGCTTCTATAACCTTTGGTAGCTTGCGTGAGTGTTTAGGTCAGGCACTATCTTACTATCATATCTTCATATTTCAGGAGATAAAGATCACTGGCCGAAGCCTGAAGTCCCTTTGCACTCTCACGCCTTATTCTGGCACCCTGATTAATCTTCACGCGGTCGAAATAAGCACCGGCTTCTGAGGCATTACCGAAGTCCTCACCCTTGTTGGCCACAAGTACGCGGAAATAGCGTTGCATCTCCTCATCGGCCATTTCATCAAGCTTCATGCCATTCTTCTTTACAATATTTCGGAAGATTTTTGCCAAATCATCCGCATTGTAATCCTCGAAATGGATTATCCCCCTGAAACGTCGCGGAAGGCCGGTGTTGGCCTCCATCATCCACTTCATCTCCTTGGGATATCCGGCTACGATGCAGACCATCTTGTTCTTATTGTTGAGGAGCATGGTGAGCAGGAGGGGAATGGCATCCTTCTCACCGAAATTGCCATCACGCAATCCATACGCCTCATCAATGAAGAGTACACCGCCCAAACCTCGTTCAACAATCTGACGTGTCTTGGGTGCCGTCTGGCCCACATATCCGGCCACCATATCACCCGGTGTCACTTCCACGAGCTTGTTCGAGGGCAACAGACCTAACGAATAGAATATATCGCCCATGATTCGCGCCACGGTGGTCTTTCCCGTGCCGGGATTTCCGATGAACTGATAATGGTCGATATTGATTTGTGGCTTTTCGCCCGTAAGCTTAGCCCTCTGTTGCTCCACCATCAGTGCATCGGCAAGTGCGCGGATATGCTGTTTCACTTCATCGAGACCTACGAGTTCATCAAGGCGACGCATACATTCCTCAATATCTACCTTGCGCGGAGGATCGTAGGGTATATCGGCCGCCTCGATTGTCAAGAGCTGTTCCTGTGTGAGCGGTCCTTGAGCCTGCAGCTTGCGGAGACGGCCCGACATCTTCTCACGCGTCTCGCGCAGTAACTGGATGATGGTGCGGGCATTTCCAAACTTACGATCCTTGGTGGTGACCATCTCCTCAATTTTCTTTTCGAGCAAAGCCTTGGCCTCCTCGCTGAGCGTCAGTTTCTTTTTCGCCGCGGCACGCAGGTAAATTTCGGTAAGCTGTGCCGGAGTGTAGTCATCTATATGTATCCTGTGAGTGAAGCGACTTGCAAGCCCGGGATTGGCATTTGCGATAAACTCCTCGATCTCCGGCTTGTAACCGGCAATGACGGTAACGAACTTGCCGGCATCATTCTGCATCCTGGTCATCAGGGCCTCAACAGCGGCGGCTCCGTCGGCATCTTTGTCGGCAGGATTGGTGGTGGGCATCAGCGAATAGGCTTCATCAATGAAGAGCACACCTCCCATGGC
>CAMWIH010000015.1 GCA_947174305.1 uncultured Porphyromonadaceae bacterium
ACTTTGAAAGATAATCACCATACTATTAAACACATATAAAGAATGAAAATAATTTGAGATAAAAATTGAAAAAAGTAGGATATTGAAAAAAGTAATATAACTGTGTCGTAGCAATGGTATCTCCTGTTCCCAAGAGAGGGAAGTCGGAAATAAGTCCGGGGAGATTCAAAAGGGAATCCGGTGTGAATCCGGAACAGTACCCGCTGCTGTAAGTCCGTTTTCGGTTAATTGGAGAGCAGATTCATATCATCTGCCACCTCAAGAAAACCGATGTCGGTGATAAAACCATTGGAACCACAGGTTCTGAGAAGGTGTCGCCGGCAAGGATAAGTCAGAAGACCTGCCAATGCCATACATAAATCAGTGCCTGCGGGATTATGGGCTTCGACTTATCCACTTCCAATAAACCAATGTTTGAAAGTGGGTTACATTCTTAAGCGTCTTGATTCATCAAAGATTCGTTTCAATCAGAAATCGTTTCATAATGGATCGGAATATACATCCCGTTGATTACTGACTTTCAGTATGTCGACGGGATTTTTCTTTTGGCTAAACCTGAAAGACCTTGAATTTAATTCAAGCTTCTGGTTTCAAAAGATTTCGACAATTGAAAACAGTTTCTTACAAATTTCTGCCTTTCTCCGGCATCTTCCGGCTGTCGCGACGACATCCGGAAGATTGCGGGGAATTATCCAAATGGAAGTGGAGAATTGTAAGAGACATAACAGAATGAAACGAATGAGAATAAGAACGCTCGCGCTACTCCTTCTTTTCCTGCTATTCTGCATATCTGTTTATTCAGCAAATGAGAAGACAGTTAATGTTACAAGAGAAAAAAAGGAAGAGAAAGCAGAAAAAAAAGATGTAAAATTTCAGTCTGATTCCAGTCAGGCAACCGATACTTTAGGCCGAAACCTTAAGGAACTTGTCGTCACCGCCTCGCGCCCCGGACAGGATGTGATTCCGGCTCAGATCCTAAGCGGAGATGAATTGCGCCGGCTCAACAGCAACAGCGTGGCAGATGCCATGCGTTATTTCTCCGGTGTCCAGATAAAAGATTATGGAGGGGTGGGAGGCATAAAGACTGTAAATATCCGTTCGATGGGAACGAACCATACGGGTGTGGTTTATGACGGTGTGGAATTGGGAAATGCACAGAACGGACAGATTGATTTAGGTCAGTTCTCACTCGATAATATAGAATCGCTCTCCTTATATAATGGGCAGAAAAGTGAGATTCTGCAACCTGCTAAAGATTTCGGTTCGGCCGGATCAATATACATGCGCACCCGCACGCCTCATTTTGAAGAGGGGGAAAGTTATCATGCGCGCCTAACAATGCGCACCGGCTCTTTCGATCTTATAAATCCATCTGCACTTGTAGAACTCAAGCTTAGTGAAAGGGTGAACGCTTCACTAAGTGCGGAATGGATCAATTCAAGCGGAAAATATAAATTCAGGTACCGACGGGTGAATCCGGCCGGGGAATTAGCATACGATACAACAGCAGTAAGAGAAAATGGCGATATAAACGCAACCCGACTTGAGCTTGGTTTCAATGGAAGCCTCCCCTCAGGCTCCTGGCACTTCAAGACATACAACTATAACTCTGAGAGGGGTGTGCCGGGGGCTATTGTCAATAATGTGTGGAGGAGAGGCGAGAGGATATGGGACACCAACTCTTTTGTACAGGGTCGTTATAACGGTTACTTCGGGCGGTTCTCCACACTCAATAATTTTAAATATGCTTTTTACCGAACACATTATGTGAATAATGACGATAAACAGATTAAGGTTGACAATCTATACAAGCAGAAGGAAATATATCTCTCTTCGGCCAATGAATATGAGATTCTGGATAACTGGCGAGCCTCGGTGAGCTACGATTTCATGTGGAACACCTTGGATGCTGATGTATATGGATTCGTAAAACCCGACCGATTATCACAGTTTCTCTCTTTTGCCACTGCTTTGAACCTTGACCGATTTAAGGTACAGGCAAGTGGATTGGGCACTTTTATTCATGATAGAATAATAGGGCAGGAATCGCCTGCCGATAAAAAAGTGTTCACTCCTGCGGTCTTTGTAAGCGGAAATCCACTTAGAAATAAGGATTTTTCATTGCGTGCTTTCTGTAAACAGTCTTTCAGGATGCCTACATTTAACGATCTCTATTATGCCGATATGGGTAACTCCAAACTTGAGCCGGAGAAAGTGACCCAATATAATGTAGGTTTTCTATATGACCATAATTCGCAGGACGCTTTTCTGACAGCGGCACGTTTCTCTACCGATATCTATTATAACCGGGTGAAAAATAAAATTGTGGCTTATCCAAAGGGTCAGCAATTCCGCTGGACCATGCTTAATCTCGGACTCGTCGAGATTCGCGGAATAGATGTGACGGGAATGATGACCTTGAATCCATTAAAAGACTTCTATTTCACCTTAAGACTGCAATACACCTTTCAGCGTGCGATCGATATAACAAGTCCCGCCGATAATTATTACAGGCATCAGATTCCTTACATCCCGCGCAATTCCGGTTCGGTGATAGGTAACATCCTTTGGCACGGCTGGAACCTTAACTATTCCTGGATATATGTCGGCGAAAGGTATAACCAGCAGGAGAACATAAGATATAACTACACGCAGCCATGGTACACATCCGACATATCCCTTGGAAAAGACTTTCGCTTCGGCAAGGTCAACCTGAGAGGAATGATAGAGGTGAATAACCTTCTGAGTCAGGATTATGATGTGATTCTTAATTATCCTATGCCGAAAAGAAATTATCGGTTCACCATAACAGCAGAGATATGAAGATTAGGAGACAAACCATAGAATTGATGTGTCTGTGGCTCGCGACAGGCCTTACCGGTTGTCGTGAAGATGAGCTTGTGGTGCCCACGGAATATGATATAATAGGTGATGAAAACTATCCGAGTGACATCCGCGGATTTTATCTTGTGAATGAAGGGAACATGGGTTCCAATAAATGCACTCTCGATTTTTATGACTATCGCACCGGACTCTATTCCCGGAATTTCTATGCCGAAAGGAATCCAAACGTGATAAAGGAATTGGGAGATGTCGGCAACGATATCGGAATCTATGGCAGCAAGCTTTATGTGGTGGTGAATTGCTCTCACAAGGTGGAGGTTATGGATGCAAAAACAGGCATAAGGCTCGGCCAGATTGATATACCCAACTGCAGATACGTGAGGTTTTATAGAGGGAAGGCTTACGTAAGTTCATACGTCGGTCCGGTGCTTATTGATCCCGATGCTCCCAAAGGAGCGGTGTTTGAGGTTGACACTACATCGTTTGCAATCACCCGCAAGGTTAGCGTGGGTTATCAGCCGGAGGAGATGGAGATTGTGGATGATTATATGTATGTGGCAAATTCCGGAGGATATAGGGTGCCTGACTATGATAACACCGTTTCTGTGATCCAGATGATAGATTTCAAGCAGGTGCAGCAGATTCCTGTTGGAATAAACCTTCATAGAGTGAAGAAAGACCGATATAATAAGCTATGGGTTACTTCGCGGGGTGATTACCAGACTCGACCCTCGCGCCTATATGTGCTTGATAAAAGAAAAGGTTACAATCAGATGATTGTCACCGACACGATTCCTGTGGCTTGTTCCAACATGGCTATAAAAGGGGATTCCCTTTATTACTATGCCACGGAATGGAATAATTACACCTCCTCCAACACTATCAGCTACGGCATAATAGATGTGAGGAGCAAAGAAATTATTTCCAAGAGCTTTATAACAGACGGTACGGAAAAGGATATAACGATTCCATACGGAATTGCGGTGCATCCTGAAACAGGTGACATCTTCGTTACGGATGCCAAGAATTACGTATCCTCCGGCACACTCTATTGCTTCACTAAAGATGGACGAAAGAAATGGAGCGTGCGAACCGGAGATATTCCTGCTCATATTGTTTTCCTGCCTAATTAAAAGCATTATGAAAACGATGAATAAGTTTGTCCTTAAGAAACCATATAATTATATCCCTGCCATTATGGCAGGAATGATACTTGCGTCCTGCTCCGAAGAGATTCCAATGGTGAGTTTGGGAATAGATGATTTCTATTATATAGGCAGGATGCAGAAACTTGACTTGCATCCCGCGCTTACCGGCGAGGGATACAGATGGAGCATGATGGATCGTGATGGAGAATGGATTGAAGTTTCTTCCTATCGCGACTATGTTTTCCTTCAGAAAGAGGAGGGAGACTATAATTTGCGATTTGAGATAATTGATTCCGAGACTCCCTACGAATTTGAATTTCTTGTCAGGGTGCTTCATGAGGAGGTTGAATATAGTGCTTATATATCACGGGTGTATGAATATTGCCCTGCACCGGGTCAATTTGTCAATGAGATGCCTCAATTTGAACCGGGCGACACCTACGCTGATATTCTAAAAAAAGCTGAGGAAAGCATTTCCGGCACAAACGACATAATGATTTCCCTCGGAGGATATGGCGGTTATGTAACCTTTGGGTTCGATCATACGGTGATGAACGTTGAGGGTGAATATGATTTCCGGATATGGGGAAACGCATTTTATGAGCTTTCAAATCCGGATGCAAAGGGCGGATCCGCAGAACCGGGAATAGTGATGGTGAGTCTTGATACAAATTGCAATGGACTCCCCGATGATGAATGGTTTGAATTGGCCGGGAGTGCCTATCACGACCCCTCCACACGTCATAATTATGCCATTAAATATTTCCGTCCCGACGACGATAAGGAGGAAACTCCCGATGATTCAGGATTTCTTAACGATACCACCTATATCCGATGGGAAGATTCATTAGGAGAGAAGGGCTATATCGCAAAAAACTCATTTCATGCGCAGGCCTATTATCCCTTATGGGCAGACAGTGATGCGCTCTCCTTTGAAGGAACCCTTTTAGCTCCGAATGCTAAAGATTTAAGCGGTGCCGGGTCATATTATGTCTTATACTCCTACGATTGGGGATATGTTGATAATCATCCCAATGATTATGCCGATTTAAATTCCTTCGACATAGGATGGGCCGTTGACAGAGATGGGAACAAGGTTGATCTTCCGGGGGTGGATTTTATAAGGGTTTATACGGGTGTGAATCAATATTGCGGATGGCTTGGGGAAACCTCGACCGAAATATCGAGGGCTCGTGACCTCCACATCACACTCCCGGAAGAGAAACCTCTTCCTCCTGTTGAGTAGTCCATTTCGAGAAAAAATAAAAAGTAACAGAATATGAAATTAAGAAAGACAGCAGTTGTGACAGCCCTCTTTTCAGGCGCTGTGATATGTGCCTTCGGTGAATTCCAAGTCGATTTCAGCAAGATAAGGCATTGGAGTGGAGAAGGTGAGAATGAAGCTGCGTTAGTGGTTCAATTCCTTGACGATTATGAAAGGAAAGCCTACGTGTGGGGATACCGGTGGAAAGATGGTGAAGAGGCCACCGGTGAAGGGATGATAAGAAAGATTGCCGCCGAAAGTGACGATTTCTGTGCCCTGGTGCAGCTTACAGGCGTTTATGGCTCAACTCTTGACGGAGTAGGCTATTCGAGAAACAATGAGATTTTGAATCACCTCTATTACGATTTTGAAGGAGCGGTGGATGATCCCTACATTATGTTTGATTTCTATAATCCCAATCTTATGATGGGTCAGCATTCATCTCCGGGCAATGACGCTGAAGAGATGTGTAAAGAGGCCATCTCGAAAGCAAAGGAGAGCCATATAATTGAACATCCGCTCAACTACACGCAATTCGGTTATCCGGCTTACGATTATGACTGGTGGAAAGCCGATTTCACATCTTCTGAAATGAAGTGGAACGCCGGATGGTATGCAGGCTATTGGAGCTATTGGCTGGGCAACAAGGAAGCGTTAAGCTCAGAATACAGTTATTCAGGATTAGGGATGACAAGCGTGAAACTGAAGAATGGGGATGTGAATGCTTGGAAATATATGCCTCTCGACGGTCCGGTTAATCCTGATGATTTTGTGGATGGTTCCACGGGTGCATCTGTGGCCTGGGCTGATAAACTTGACTATATACATTTTGATGATTATTCCTCGACATCACCGATTTTTATAGAAGGCTATGCTGACTGTGAGACTGAGGTTTACGACATTCACGGCAACTTCATGGGACGATTCCAGAAGGGCGAAAGATTCAATTTCCCTGCTGGAATTTATGTAGGGAAAAGAGGTACGGAAACGATTAAATTTTACCACAGATAACCAATGAAAAAACTTTACTATCCTATCCTGCCGGCAGCAATCCTGTTGGGTATGGCCGGTATTCCCCGGTCGGCATCAGGAGCCTCAGCGATTACGTCTATTCTGCTTCCTGAATTTGAAGGGGGGGAACTGATTCTCGATGCTTACCCGGCAATGGAATTAATGTATAATGCATACCCGATGAAAGTTACGGTTTTACCGGAAGACGCCAATATTCGTTCATTGCGTCTTGTGACCGATCTTGACGATGATCCCGAGGGCCCAATTGTCAAGGCTAATTATCAGAAGGCTGACAAGACATACGAGTTTGTAACAACTCCTTTTGGTACTTTGCTTCAAGGGAATCCGGCAAATTATACTGAAGAGGAGCGGAGAGAGTCAATGTGGAATAGTTACGATGAACTTTCCCGTTATGCAGCGGCACGTTCCTGCACGGCTTGGTTTGAGGCTACAGATGGAAGCGGAGTGAAAAGCGATTCGTTTATTGTCACTGTTATGCCACGTGACCGCCAACCCCTTTCCGACAATTATCAGCAAGGAACTTTCTGGTTAAATGAGGAGTGGTTTGGCCATACAAATGGTTCAATAAACTATATCACTTCTGGAAATGAGGTCAAATATAGGGTCTTTGAATCACAGAATCCTGGCGAGGCGTTTGGATGCACATCTCAATATGGAATGATATTTGGCGACCGGTTATATGTAATGTCAAAGCAACCAAGCGATAATGGCGACCGCTACCGCTTCGGAGGAGGCAGGCTTGTGATTGCCGATGCGAGGACCTTAAAGAAGATAGTATCCTTCGATGAAATAGGCACCACACCCGGCAACGGGGCAACAGGGCCAAACGGTTCCACTATGATGGGTGACGGTCGGGCTTGTGTTGGCGTTAGGGCTGATAAGGTTTATATTGGTCATCATAAGGGGATACGCGTCTTGAATATTGATTTAGAGAAAGCTGCAAGTCAGAATTATGCAATTGCCGCTTCAGCATTTACTTTGGGTAAGGAGATCAAGGTTGCCGATGATGAAAAGGGACTATATGAAGGTCAGGTTGGAAATATGGTTTGCTCAGGGCCATACGTGTTTGCAGTAACACAATCTAACGGTTTGTTGGTGATAGATACAGAAAAAGATGAGATTGTAGGTAATCTTGGCACTCCTTTGGGGGAAGGGACTAATAAGGCTTATGCCGTGCAAGGGGTGGTCAGAAGTGCCGATGGTCATATCTGGTTTGCCGAGCGCGGAGTGGATAATGGAAAAACCATTACACGGCTTGTAGAGGTGGATCCTTTTGATGCAATGGTTTTGAACAGCTATATTTTACCCGAAGGCGCCGGAAACATCACAACCGGCTGGGGAGCATGGAGATCCACAAATTTCATCGCTTCAAAGAAGAAGAATGTGCTTTACTGGGCAAGCGTAGGATCCGGTTATCAGGATGAAATCTTAGGTTCGAGCCCCGGGTTTATTTATCGATGGGAGATTGGTAATGACCTCCCTGAGAATCCATATTTCTCCTTGGGTAAACGTCCGGGCAAGGATGAGAACACATTTCAGGTGCCATACGCTACAATGGGCTATGATGACCGAACAGATGAGATTGTTTTTGCCACAACCCATGGAGCCAGCTATAATTACCGTTATGAATGGATTTACCGTATAGATGGAATAACAGGGGAGATTCATGATTATCAGCAGTTGCGACCATATTTCTGGTTTCCTGCCATGCCTATCTTCCCCGACAGATATGCTCCGGAATTCACAGCTCTTGACAATGTAAAATTGGGCTTGAATGCAGAGGAGATCAATCTTTACGACCATATCAGCGACCTTGACGGTGGTGAGAATCATATAGTTTTCCGTCTTGATGAAAATAGTGACACAGAAAGTCGGACCTCCTCAAAAGAGGATATAGTCGAAGCCACTCTTCTTAATGGTAAACTGACCTTGAATCCCGTTGCAGAAGGTGAATGCAAATTACGCCTGCTTGCAGAGTCGAATGGTAAGGTAGTTGCTCACGAACTGTTGGTGACTGTTGGCAATGCAACAGGCATCCAGAATGCTTCCTGTTCTTATGGCCTTAATTATTCTGACGGTATGATTTCAGCAAAAGGATTGGAAGGATGCACGGCCAATATATATGATATAAACGGGAGGGTGATTGAAAGTCAAATCATCTCCACGGATAACTGGGAATATATTCCTGACTATTTTAAAGGACTATATATCCTGCGAATCAACGAGACCTCTCACGCTATAAAATTCAAGCTATGAAACATTCAGGAAGGAAAATACAAATATATATATCACTGGTGTCCTTTCTTTTGCCCGTCTTTTCACTTAGAGGAGCAGATGAAGAATATACAGATGGTGTATTTATTGTAAATGAAGATTGGTATGGTCATCAGAACTCAACCATAAATTGGATCTCCAATGATGGCGAATGGAGCTACCGAATCTTCCAGACAGCCAACTCAGAGAGTGGGAATCAGTTGGGTTGCACCAACCAGTTCGGTCAGATCTATGGCGACAGGTTCTATTTTATAGCCAAGCAGGATAAGGATCCCGGAGCTTCTGTGCAAGGTGGCCGTATCACGGTAGCCGATGCCCGCACCATGAAGATGCTTTATCAGACACCGCTAATAGATCCTTCCGGGAAACAATGCGACGGAAGGGGATACTTGGGAGTTGATGAACATAAGGGTTACATCTCCTCCAGCAATGGAATCTGGGTGTTTGATACGGATAATTATGAGGTAACAGGACAGGTTGAAGGCTCTGCCAATCCAAATGGTACGGATAATCGGCCGAACACGGATCCGACAGGGTCATTATATCATGGGCAGTGCGGGAGTATGGTGCGGGTGAATGACAGAGTCTTTGCCGCGCATCAGCAATTCGGCCTTTTGGTTATTGACCCGGAGCAGGATAAAGTGGTAGAGACTATCACAATGGAGGCTGTAAAGGATTGTCTTCCTGAACCGGATAATGGAAAAGAAAAGGTTATGCCGGGAATCGGTTCTGTGGTCTTGGCTAAAGACGGGTCACTGTGGGTGAGTGTCGCTAAGGATGTGCAGGGAACCGGGGCCACTCTTCCTTATCTCATGCGGATTGATCCCTCGAGTCTCGAAGTGATGGTGATTGAGATTCCTTCCGGCATTTATCCACCATCCAACAGCTGGTATGCCTGGACTCCCGATGGTTTCTGCGCATCATTCCAAAAAAATGTCCTTTATTGGAATGGAGGCCCCAATTCCTGGTTCTCGAATGCGCGGATTTACAAGTATGACATAGACTCCGATGAAGTTTCTGTTATTGTGAATCTTGACAAAGAGGCTGAAGAAGAGGGACTCGATAAATATTCACGCTGGAATATATATGGGTGCTCAATGCGTTCACATCCGGTGACAGATGAACTTTACATCTCATTGTTTCACTATTTCCAGAATCCTAATTACACATTGCGTCGAACCGATTCTAATGGGAAAACCCTTCAGGAATACCCGATGATTTCAAATTATTGGTTTCCATCCTTACCTGTGTTTCCCGATCTTGATGCCCCGGTTGCTCATAACCCGGGTGTTCAGGCAGTTTCTCCGACCGAGCCTACTCTAATTAATCTCGCAGGCTTATTCAGTGATGCCGATTCAATGGAAGCGGCAATTGTGAAAAGCATTGTCGGAATCAGCAATCCCGAAGCCTTCAATGCAAAAATGTTAAACGGAAATCTTGAAATCGTTCCTATCCATGTTTCCGAGGGTAGCACCGGCTATGTTGAAATCAAGGGTAACAGCAATGGGAAGACAACGACCACAAGAATAGAACTTTTATTCTCAACATCCGGAATCGGAGAGATTGAGGATTCCGACGATCCGAGGGAGAGTGAATATTATAACCTTCAAGGAGAGAGAATAGCGAATCCCGAGAAGGGTGTCTATATCCGTCGCTGCGGAGGTAAAACAGAGAAAATAATACTTTAATTAATCTATATTTAATCAATTTTGATCATGAAGAAATTTATGATTTTAGCGGTGTCTGCTTTCGTATTGGCAGGAACCGTTCAGGCCAAGGTTATACCTCAGAAAGTTCAGGGCATACCATACTCTGAGACTCTTAAAAAAGGAGTTGGAAAAAAGATCACACCCGCTTGGGAGTGGGATCCTAATCCGGCTGCTCCCGCTCTTCCGGAGAATGAATTTACTTTTGATGATATCCAAAGCTGGACCGGCGAGGGTGAGAATCGCGCTGCATTGGTGATTCAATGGAATGATCCTCGTGAAACTCATGCCATAGTTTTCGGTTATCGCTGGGATGGTCTGGCCACGGGTGCGGATATGATTCGTGCGGTTGTAGCCGCGAATCCACGTCTCTACGGTCTGATCCAATATACCAACGTTTCTTCTCCTACAGATCCACTTGGAGGCTACACCATAAATGGATTTGGCTGGGATACCGATTCAAATGGTGAGATTGAATTGTATGACAGTGGAAAAGATGAATATCATACAGCTCCCGACGGACTCTTTATTCATCCGCGCGGTTATAATCCGGAACTCGGAGGCAGTTCAGATTATGATTACGACAATTGGAAAGCGGTTGATACAAATGACTTATGGAAAGCCGGCTGGTATATAGGATATTGGAGCTATTGGGTGAAGGATTCGGCAGATAGTAATTTCAGTTATTCCGGTTGGGGCGCATCGGGAAGAGTGCTTCAGGATGGCAGCTGGGATGGTTGGAATTATGCCAATGATATGATGGCTAGCGATTGGAAGGAATTCAAGGCTGCACCAAGCACTATTCCGGAGGGCGCAAAAACGGAATTTGAAATTAACGGGCTCTATTTCTCCCTTACTGATTATCAAACAGGGAAGGTTAAGCTTGTCAATCCTTCGGCTTTGACAAGCATTGAGAATCCGTCAGCTTATACGGGAGTGATCGTGATACCCTCAGAGTTTGTTGATGAGGAGAAAACCTATACCGTTACAGAGATTGATGCCGATGCATTCAAGGAATCAACTGTAACATCCGTGACCTTGCCGGCAACGATTGGAAAGATTGGCGCGAACGCATTCGCTGATTCTTCCCTGAGCGAGATAAAAGGTGCCGAGGGAGTGGATATTTCAGCATCAATCAAATCGCTGGGAGCTTATGCTTTTTCCGGATGCCAGAATCTGACGTCTTTCTTCTTGCCTGGATCGCTTACAGCTGTTCCGGAAGGTTTATATAAAGGTTGCGGCCTTAGCTCAGTTGTAATTCCCGAGACGATTGCAAGTCTGGGTGCATCCTCGTTTGAGAATAATGCATCTCTAATATCGCTGGATATACCTGCGTCGGTTACGGAGATTGGGGAAAATGCGTTTGCCGGATGCACAGCATTGCAGACGATTAAAGTTAATTCGGTTTATCCTCCCGCTATTTCAGAAAACACTTTCAGTGAATCTGTCTATCCCGTGGCTTCTCTCCAGATTCCATCAGGATTTGAAGAGGAATATAAGGCAAAGGATGGTTGGAAGAATTTCACAAACATTGAGTTTTTCAATATCCCGGTCAATAACGGAGATATCTTCTCTGCGGATAATGTGACTTATAAAGTTGTTATTACCGAAGATTCCGAATATGTTAAGATATCATATCCAAAAATCGATGGCAAACCGACACGCGATAAGATAAAGGAAGCAAATCAACTTCTTACAGGGGATATAGTGATTCCCGAAAAGATTACCTATATGGGTAAGGAATTTGAAGTGACTGAAATGAATGACAGTGCTTTCTATTATGCCAACAATATCACATCTCTTATCATAAATGCCAAGCTGACGGCAATTCCTAATCAGGCTTTTGCAAACTGCGAAAAACTTGCAAGCGTTACTTTGCCTGAAAGCGTGAAGTCGATTGGCGAATGGGCATTCAGTTATGCAGGACTTGAATCAATAGTTCTTCCCGAAGGATTAGAGTCTTTAGGTTCACGCGTCTTCTTCCAGTGTAAGAATCTCACATCAGTGAATATACCGACCTCTCTCAAGCAGATTCCGACTTATTGTTTCTCTTATTGCCAGGCCTTGACTCAACTTGCGTTCGGAGATCAGGTGGAAACTATAGAGGGAAATGCGATGCAGAATTGTTCTGCACTCACATCGGTTATTCTACCTAAGAATCTGGTAAAGATTGCTGACTATACATTACAGAACTGCTCTTCACTTGAGATGCTGGAAATTCCGGAAAGCGTAACATCTATTGGATCTTCGGCTTTTAAGGGCTGTTCAAAACTGGTAGTGTCTCTTCCTGCATCTCTTGAAACACTCGGAACTGAAGCTCTCTCGGGAGTAGCCAATGAGACAATATCAATTCCGGAAACTATCACAGCATTGCCCAATTCTCTATTCTCAGGGAACAAAAATCTGAAGGTGGTGCAGGTTTCTGACAATGTGACCTCTTTCGGAAACTATGTTTTCCAGAATTGCACCGGCCTTACAACGATTACGGTAAAGAATCAAGAGAGTGTCCAGACCTATGCAGAGGAGGAGATTAGCGGAATCAGCTTCCCTTCAAAACTTACCTCAATCGGTAGCTCTTGTTTCCAGGTATGCTCTGCAATTACTTCTGTCGAAGTGCCGGAAGGTGTAACCTCGGTAGGACAGAACTTATTCAATAAGTGTGCCAATCTTGAGGAGGTTGTTCTGCCGAATAGTGTGAAGACACTCCAGAGTGGAATGTTCCAGGATTGTAAGAAACTTAAGAAACTTACACTTGGTTCTTCAATAACTTCTATTCCGTCGAATTTCGTGCGCGATTGTAATGATCTGGAGTGGGTTATTATTTCAGGTGATGAGGAGAACGCGGTTGCAGGAAAGTTGGAATTGCCCGAGACTGTGACAACAATTGCAAGCTGGACTTTCGCCAACTGTAAGAAACTGACTGAAGTTTCGATCCCTTCAAAAGTCACAAGACTTGAGATGAACACTTTCGATGGCTGTGAGGCACTTGCCAAGGTAACAATTCCTGACGGATTGACGTATATCGGAAATTACGTATTCCGCAATACAGCCCTCACTGAGTTGGAGATTCCGGCGTCGGTTACATCGATGAATTATGCTTCGGATGTTGTTTATGGTTGTCCGGATATTAAGGTATATATCTGCAACACTGCGGCCCCACAATCAATCAGTGGCAATGCATGGCGTATAGCCACAGGGGTATATGCGCCGGTAATGGTGCCTGTGGGTAAGAAAGCTGAATATGAGGCAGCAAACAACTGGAAAAATTCACAGATTTCAGAACCTGAGGCTGTTGTTTCATTCTCGGGTGAGGAGGTGGAAAACGGAAGCACAGAGAAAGCAGATCTTTCAATTGAAGTTAATGTTGAATTTGATGCCGACCTTCCTGAGAGATTCCGCACAGTTAACGAGGATCTTCTGATGGATGAAGCAGAATTTGAATTGCACTGGCGACTTGGAGAAGAGATCTCCTCCGACAGTCAAAACGTCAGAAGATTTGCAGAGATGACCGAGGCGGAAGAAGAAGGTGAGGTCCTTGGTTATGATGAGACTGATGAAGAGGGCGACCTCTTTGATGATGAGACTGAGGATAATGATTTCGAGAAAGTTAGTCTTGAATTAAATTCCGAACATAAAGCTGTTGTCTCGATAGATCGTCCCTCAAAAGATACGATGCTTGAGACTAAGGTTCACGTGAATCATACTTCAGGAGAATATAATTCTGAGATCACCAAGATAGCTGTAAAAGGCTCAGGTGTTCAGACCGGAATTGAGAATATAGAAGTTGATTCTTCTGAAGAAGGTTTATATTATGACCTGAACGGCCTCCCTGTAGCTCGACCCGAGAAAGGTATCTATATTAATGTGCGCAACGGAAAGGCTGAGAAAAGAAATCTTTAAACCATAGAGATTTATACTTGTATAAAAGAGAGAGGAGCGCGTCGTGAGATGCGCTCCTCTACACTATACAATATCAATATTATTCATGTTTTATGCCGCAACGATCGATTTATGAAGAAGAGTCACGAACTCACCGACTTTGTGAAATTTACCGGGGAAAATACTGTCTTCATCTGCATCATCAAAAGGTGACTCGGAGAGCAACACATCGACCTGTATGTCTCCATTCTGACATACATAGTTCAATATACCTTCAAGATATTCCTCCTGCTCTGCCGTGAGCTGATTAGCGGAGATAAACTCTGTAAATATTTCTACGGCTTTCTTCCGGTCCACTCCCTGCAACTTGCGTATGAAACCGGCAATGGGAATATTCTCATCAAGCTGTTCACGCTTCACAAACCGTTCATAATCATCCTTAGTGCCTAATTCCTCCCAGAAAATGCGTTCAAGATCATCCACATCCTGAGCTGTAAGCTGCTCTATGTTCTGAATTTTCTGAAGCACAGGCATGTCGCGATGTTCAGCAAGAAAGTCAAGAACTTTCTGCTTGTAAGTCATAGTGGAGTTGATCGCTTCCGCCTCTCCTTTGAATGATGATTCGTCGTCGATGTTCACATCAAATGTCCTGCCCGAATTGCCGGTAAGGAACTGAAGCAGGTCGCGCAACTCAATACGCATTTTCTCGATAGACGACAATGACTTGTTTTCCCAGAAATTTGGTCTCAACACCTCGTTGATCATATCTATCTTTGCCATTACCTGCGGCACTGTGCCAAGTTTTTTCAAACCCTGTGCGATTACAGTAATCTTACTCTCATGGCGGGATGCATCGAAAGAGTCATCAAGAAGTGAAAGCTGGATATAAAGAGAAAGCATGTCAAATTTCAAAGCCGGTTCATTGCCACCCATCGTCGGAAGCAACGGTGCAATCTCAAGTTTCATATCATCTACTCCTACAGCGGTAAGCACCTGCCAGTTGGCTTTGTTACGGTAGAATGCCACTGTCTCCCAATGATCTCTGACGGATATATGATTATCGTTGAGTTGCATAAGTTGGCCGTGCAGCATCCCTTTTAACTCGTCGTGCCATTGTTTTTCCCAACTACCGTCATCCTGATATTGCGCGGCCTGCAGCAGCAGAGCAATGTCGGCACGGAGACCGAAGAGCCTTTCTGTCAGCGACTGGGTGCGCACCGGCTCTATCCCTTGAGGATTCTCGCCGAAGAAATCAAAGTTTCCGCACCAGTCGAAGATGTAAAACTCCTCCTTGTGCTTGCCCGGGCCAAATATATCTTCAGATAGACGGGTGCCGCGGCCTATCATCTGCCAGAACTTTATACGAGAGCGCACACGTTTGAAGAATACAAGGTTAAGCACATCGGGCACGTCGATACCGGTGTCGAGCATATCGACCGAAACAACAACCTGCGGCACTCCTCCGCGAACTTCGAATTTCTCAATCAGATTCTGAGCATATTTGATTGAATAGTCAATCTGCCTGCAGAAGTCGGGTCCGAGGTGAGGGAAAAGGATATTGAAGCGGCTCACAATCTTCTCAGCGTGTTCGCGGTTCATGGCGAAGATAATGGTCTTGCCGATTTTCTCTCCGCTCTCTACCTTAAGCCCTTTCGACATAAGCTCATTGAGCATATTGTCGATTGTGGAAGTATTGTAAATATATTTGAATATCTCAGAGCTACCGATGTCTCGCGGTTCCGGGCTCCGTTCAGGGTCAATAGCATCCTGCAATGCTTCCCATTCCCAGATCTGCTCCATCTGCTCACGTTCCTCTACCGAAAGTTCATCATACTTGATGCCGTTTTTCAAAACCTCTGATTCATATCTGAGCGCACGATAGGGTGTAAGAAATCTGTCGTCGACCGCAGTCTGGTATTCGTAGGCATAGTTCGGTTCTCCCTGCTCCAATTCAAAGATATCGTAGGTGGAACGGTTCACCTGATCACGAGGAGTGGCGGTGAGTCCTACGAGCATGGCATCGAAATATCGGAAGATAGCCTTGAACTTGTCGAATATGGAGCGGTGCGCCTCATCAACTATGATAAGGTCGAATCTCCCTACCGAGAAAGGCTTTGTGTCGGTATCCACATAGTTGATCATTGTCTGATATGTGGAGAAAAGGATACGGGCGTTCTTGTTGTGCTCTGTGGCTGTCAAGTCGCTGCACTCCACGTTGGGCAGATGCTTGGCAAACTCTCTTCTTGCCTGCTTCACAAGCGATGTGCGGTCGGCAAGGAAAAGTGTGTTCTTCACCCATCCGGCACGCATCAATAGCTCAACGAGCGAAATTGCCGTTCGCGTCTTTCCCGTGCCTGTGGCCATTACCAAAAGTCCCTTACGGTGTTTCCTATTGAAATGGTCGCAAAGGGCATGAATCCCGGCTATTTGATAATAGCGTCCCGATATTTCATGCCTGACCGACATATCGGTGATGTCGGCGCGTCCCTGACGGTGATGAAGCACCTGCAAATCTTCAATACTATGGAATGCAGCAATCTCACGCTTAGGGAATCCGAGACGATCAACCACATAATGCCTGAATCCGTTAGTGAAGTATATAACCGGGCGTACACCATATTTCTTTTCCAGACAGTCGGCATAGAGTTCTGCCTGATGCTCACCGGCAGTGGGATTGACGCTTGTACGTTTCGCCTCGATAACGGCAAGCGGTTTTCTGTCGGGACCAAACAGCACATAGTCGGCATAGCCGACACCCTCGTTATTAGGCATCCCCTTAACCTCTACCTCTATACAAGCTTTGCCGGGTTGAACATCACCCTCGGTATCAAGCACCTCCCATCCGGCTTCCCTCAGCATAAGGTCGATAAATCTTCTGCGGGTCTCTGCCTCAGAGATATTTGCCCATGAGATAGCCGGCTCAATCGCGGATGCTTCGGCAACTGCCGCAGGCTCAACCTGCACAGCAAATTCCTTCGGCTTCTCAGGATCAACCTCTTTTGTAGGGATGGATAATTCCGGGGACTTGGGCAGCAGTTCTTTGTCAAATGGTGAGAGACTGTCTATAAATCTCAGTTTCAGCAGCACGCCCCCTATAAAGTTATAGAGATTAAGCACTGCAAAGAACGATTCACGAGGCTTCACACTGCCGGTATGCGCCCCTGCATTTCCTATCTTGCGGATATAATGGACAGCCATCATCAAGCGGTCGTCATTGACAAACTCAGTGAATTCAGGAGAGGTAACCATGTCAAACAGAGAGCATCGTTCCGGAATCTCCACATTTTTCATCGTGATAATAGCCCGTGCGGTCCATTCGAGCGCTCTGCGGGCATTCAAGGCCGAAACTTCAGGGTCGGCATATTGATTCCTTTCGGCTGCATCGCAATAGCGATAGAGCGTTGAAAGCTCCGGTATATCTTTCAGATAGTCAAAGTTCATCATAACTGATCATTCTCTGTTTCTTCATCGTAGGTTTCGATTATACGCTTTAACTCCTCCTCGGTAGGCAGCATCTTGGCAAGGTGTTCTTCCATTGTTTCGTTTAGTTTATAGGATGCAACTCCTAATGGCTGCGTCATGCCTCTGAATGACCATTCCACAACTGTATTATCTTTCGATTTGCATATCAGCAAACCGATTGTCGGGTTGTCATCCTCTTGTTTTAGCAGTTCGTCAACCGCTGAAACATAGAAATTGATTTTTCCAGCATATTCAGGAATGAATGGTTTCACCTTTAATTCAAGAACCACGAAAGCCTTGATTTTGTAGTTATAGAAAATCATGTCGGGTATAAACGTCTGACCGCCCGGCATTTTAAGCTCCATTTGGCGACCGACATAGGCAAAGCCTTGTCCTAACTCCAAAAGAAAGCGCGTGATATTTCTCTCCAACTCGTTTTCAAGATCCTTTTCACTCTTAATCCTTCTGTCAACAAAACTAAAATCGTATGGACTTTTGAGTATCGCTTTAGCGAGACCGCTGTAAGGGGTCGGTAACTTTTCGTCAAAATTAGTAATTGCCCTGCCCTGCTTAGAATATAGGTCATCGTCAATTTCTGCTTCAAGTTCCGAACGGCTCCATCCATTTTCAATCGTTTTTTTAATGTAAAATAAAGCTTCGTCTACAGACTTGGAATGTGTAAAAATATAAACATGGTGCTTCCATGGAACTTGACCAAACTCTATTGGCATTTCCAAATCGTCACCAGCTCGGTGACGATTTATATCATTCTGATTATAAAACTCATACCAACGTTTTGCATATTTGATATTAGTAGTAGAGAAGCCTGCTTGCCCGGGGAACTCCGCTTTGAGGTCAAGACTCAGACAGTCGAAAAATGCGCTTCCGTAAGTGGCTTGCTCATATAGGGCGGAAATGTCGCGTCCCATCTCCCAATAAAATTCAAGCATGGCAGTGTTGACTTTCACCGCCGCTTTAATTTGAGATTTGCGATAGCGTTGTTTAAGAGAGGATAGCAATTGCATATATTCCTTACCCGATACTATTGCATCACGCTTTACGAAAGCAGGAAAATTATCTTTTTTCTTCATAATTGCGTAGTTTCAGTCATTAAACCAATAATCCATGCGGCTTGCAAGGAGTGTCTCCAAGTCAGCAATTGAGGATTCTATCAGTCGCTTTTGCTCCTCTATCGCCTCAATTTTTTCGGCAAACTGATTTTGGAGTTTAATAGGAGGGACAAGAAACGAAATTGAAGCCATTTCCTTAGAATTTATATTTGCCTGATTAACCGCTCCTCTGCAGATTTTACGAAGGTGCTCTTTCATTTCAGGTAAATTCATATACCTTACGGCAAAAACCGGATTTAATAGGTCTTCTTTTGCCCTTACTCTTATTATATATCCGGCAATAACCATCTCCTCGGTTCTATCGAACAAGGCGGTTTTTCCAACCTTTTCTCTGGAGTTGGTGCGATTAAACAATATATCCCCTTGTTTTACCAGACATTTATCTAACTCAGAATCAGGAATGTCAATATATTTTAGGTTGGATAAATCAAGATATCCATTGTCAGTCAGGTTATTCATCCTTATATAAGGATATTTGCCACCGTCTGTTGCAGGTAAACTTGTTCCATAGTTAATTGAAGACGTTAAATCTCCAAAACTCATTATTTGCCAGCCTTTCGAATTGGTAAATGGCTCTCCGAAGGTCTCGTAAAATAAAGATTGAGCGAGAGCGTCAAGGTCTTTAAGCTGATTACGTTTTAAATCAATCAACTCGTTCAACTTGTCAAGTTCACCAACAATTTGGTTCTGCTTCTCTACTGATGGACAAGGAATAAGGAAATTCGATAATATTGGTAAAGTTATAAACGGTATGCACCCTCCTTTTTTACATCCAAATATATATGGTCTCAGAAATCCCTTCATGTATGCCACAAGGTATGACGTAACGAACAAAGAAAAATCAGTTAGGACATAGGTGCGCTGATAAGCATTAAATTTACCATTATAATAATGAACATGACCAACGTTAGAGCCATTACCAGATATTAAAATCGCATCATCATCAAAAGCGTATTCATTAATTCTATATGGACTTGCATCGCATGTAAAGAAAGGATATAGCCCGTTCTCTACTTTTGCATTGGCATCCAGTTTACCTGTCTTAATTTTGCAAATCTCTCCGAGTCGTTTCTTCTCCCAGCCGTGATTCATTGTGCAAGTATCTTTTGGAGTTCTACCATACCACGGAGGAAAGTTTCCTCTGTGGCGTGGAGACGGTTCATAATTGATTCTGTCGGTTCAAACTCAACCTTCTCACGAACGGTCTCTTTATAGGTATTGAAGGCGAGGTCGTAACCGCGTTCAATTATCTCACTCTGAGGTACAAGGAAAGACTGATCAGTGCGCTTGCGATCCGCTTCTCCCTCTTTGCGATTGTGGAAGCGGGCTATAATATCAGGAATATCATTCTCCGATACTTCGTTGCGCTTCTGGTCAAGCGAATATCCATCGGCCTTCATGTCATAGAACCAAACCTTATCCGTGCCGCCTGCATTGGTCTTGGTGAAGATAAGTATTGCAGTGGAGACTCCCGAATAGGGCTGGAATACGCCTGAGGGCATTGAAATTACGGCTTCAAGACATTGATTCTCTACCAGCTCTTTGCGCAAATCTTTATGAGCTTTTGAGGAGCCGGTCAGCACACCGTCCGGAACAATCGACGCACAGCGTCCACCTACCCGCAACGAGCGGATAAAGAGGGCAAGAAACAGCAATTCAGTTTTCTTGGTCTTGACGATTGATAACAGACTTTTTGACACCGCATCGCTGTCGAGACTTCCTGCAAAGGGAGGATTGGCGAGTATCAATGAGTAACGCTCGGTATCCGCATTGTCGGCCGATAGTGAATCCTGCCATGCCACCTGTGGATTGTCAACATCGTGGAGCATAAGGTTCATGGCTCCTATACGCAGCATAGTAGCATCTGTGTCAAAACCGTGCAGCATAGAGTTGCGGAAATGCTCTTTGACAGACTTCTTGGCGAGTGATTTCTTATAATGTTCCTGTACATATTTGGCACTCTCCACGATGAAGCCGGCGCTGCCCATAGCCGGGTCGCAGATAGTATCATCGAGCGTGGGTTGCATCAGCTCAACCATCATGCGTATGATGTGACGCGGAGTGCGGAACTGTCCGTTAGTGCCGCTTGCCGCCATCTTACCAAGCACGTATTCATAGACATCGCCCATCGCATCACGGTTATTCATATCAAGTGCGCTGATGCCGTCAACCACCTTGACGAGTGTGCGAGGATTCTGAATCATGAAGACAGCATCCTTCATGAAGCGCGAATAAGCTGACTGCTTTCCTCTGTTAAGGTGTTTTATGTAGGAGAATACATCTTGACTTACAACTTTAAACATCTTCTCCGGCTCGAAATGGCGGAAATTGCTCCAGCGCAGATCTGCCATCGGCACATCCCGGTCTGTGTCTGGATTGTGCCACGTTCCATAGTCAAACATCGGCTCGTTTACCTGAGTGCCTAACGCGGAAGCCTTACTTTCCTGACGAATCTGGGCATCATCAAGCATCTTCATAAACAGAAGATAGGTCATCTGTTCAAGAAGTGTTATGGAGTTGGTGATACCTCCGGTCCAGAAGGTTTCCCATATCTGGTCAATCTGATTCTTTATCTGTCCTGTAATCATTGCGTAAAAGTATGTTAAACGTAAAGTTACAAATAAATTCTCAGATTGCAATCGGGATAGATATAAAATTTGCACCTGCGCTCATAGGTGTGAGGAATAAAAAAGGAAGACATCATTAAGTGTCTTCCCTTTATTTGATGCTAAAAATTAAGTTTATCTGAAACAAAGAATTATAAAACTTATTTTGTCAAAGCTGCGATTGAGGCTTTGATGGCGGCGAGTTTCTCCATGGCGTCGTTGCGTTTCTTATGTTCCATCGCTACAACGGCTTCGGGTGCGTTGGCTACAAATTTTTCGTTTGAAAGCTTCTTCTCAACACCAGCAAGGAACTTTTCGTAATATGTGAGATCCTTGTTCAGTTTTTCAAGTTCCTCCTCCACATTGATTTTGCTTTCAAGCGGAATACTATATTCTGTTGCGCCAACGATGAATGCCGAGGCAGTCGGATTCTTCTCCTCAACCATCTCTATAGCTGAAAGATTACCCATCTTTGTCAACACTGCATCAAGAAGAGAATCATGGGTACCCTTTATGTTAAGGGCAAGAGGCTCCTTCTGAGCAAGCTGCTTCTGTTTGCGAACTGTGCGGATCCCTGCAATCACTTCCTTAAGATGCTCGAAAGAGGCTACAATTGCGTTGTCGGTTTCCTCCGGTTTCGGAAGTTGTGCTGTCATGATGCTCTCCCCATCCTTGCGCTCTGCAAGATGCTGCCAGAGCTCTTCAGTAATGAAAGGCATGAAGGGATGAAGCAGACGAAGAAGCGTATCGAAGAAACCGAGGGTGGCATCGTAGGTCTTTGCATCCATCGGCTGACCGTAGGCCGGTTTGACTACCTCAAGATACCATGAGGAGAATTCATCCCAGAAAAGTTTATAGACAGCCATGAGCGCTTCCGAAATACGGAATTTACCCATAAGGTCGTCAACTTCCGCGAGAGTGTTGTTGAGAACGGCCTTGAACCATTCAACGGCTAACTTGGAGCTTTCCGGCTGTGCAATGGTTGAATCCACATTCCATCCCTTCACTAAGCGGAAGGCATTCCAAATCTTATTACAGAAATTACGTCCCTGTTCACAAAGTGAATCATCATACATTATATCGTGACCGGCGGGAGCTCCAAGCATAAGACCCATACGAACACCATCGGCACCGAATTTCTCGATAAGATCGAGAGGATCGGGTGAGTTACCGAGAGATTTAGACATCTTGCGCCCGATCTTATCGCGAACTATACCCGTGAAATATACATTGCGGAAGGGGCAGTTGTCGGCAAACTCATATCCGGCCATAATCATACGTGCCACCCAGAAGAAGATTATATCCGGACCTGTCACGAGATCGGAAGTGGGGTAGTAGTATTTGAACTCTTCATTCTCCGGATCAAGAATGCCGTTGAAAAGGGAGATAGGCCATAACCATGATGAGAACCATGTGTCAAGGCAATCCGGGTCTCTTTTAAGGTCATCAAGGGTGAGAGAGGCGTTTCCGGTTTTCTCGATTGCTTTAACAAGAGCCTCCTCTTCATTCTCAGCCACAACAAATCCACCTTCGGGAACGAACCATGCAGGAATCTGGTGTCCCCACCAAAGCTGACGTGAGATACACCAGTCTTTGATAGTGGTCATCCAATGGCGGTAGGTGTTCTTGAATTTTGCCGGTACAAATTTTATATCGCCATCCTCAACAGCCTGAAGGGCCGGTTTGGCGAGATCCTCCATCTTTACAAACCATTGCATGGAGAGCTTGGGTTCGATCACAGCATCCGTGCGCTCGGAATGACCAACTTTATTCACATAATTCTCCACCATCTCAACGAGTCCGGCAGCTTGAAGGTCTTCCATTATCTTCTTGCGGACATCGAAGCGATCCATACCGACATACATCCCGCCGGCCTCGGAGATCGTACCGTTATCGTTGAATATGTCTATAGAGGGAAGGTTGTATTTGTCGCCGAGCATATAATCATTCACATCGTGAGCCGGTGTCACTTTAAGACAACCGGTTCCGAAATCCATCTCAACATAATCATCCATGATGATAGGCACGGAACGACCCACGAGAGGCACGATCACACGCTTCCCTTTGAGCCAGATGTAGCGCTCATCGTTGGGATTGACGCAAACGGCTGTGTCACCAAGTATGGTTTCGGGTCGGGTGGTGGCAACTACGATATATTTATCCTCTTCCCCTTCCACTTTATAACGGAGGTGGAAAAGATGGCTCTGTTCCTCCTTATATATAACTTCCTCATCTGAAAGGGCGGTGAGGGCTGAAGGATCCCAGTTAACCATTCTCACTCCGCGATAGATAAGGCCCTTGTCGTAAAGATGGTTGAACACCTTTATCACCGATTTGGAACGGATTTCATCCATGGTGAAAGCGGTGCGTTCCCAGTCGCAAGAGGCTCCGAGTTTGCGAAGCTGTTTAAGGATTATGCCACCATATTTGTCAGTCCAATCCCATGCGTGTTTAAGGAATTCCTCGCGTGAAAGTTCATTTTTCTTAATTCCGTCGGCCGCCAATTTGGCAACGACTTTTGCTTCTGTAGAGATGGCTGCGTGATCGGTACCCGGAACCCAGAGGGCATTTTTACCGGTCATGCGTGCGCGACGCACGAGTATATCCTGAATTGTATTGTTAAGCATGTGACCCATGTGGAGCACACCGGTAACGTTAGGTGGCGGAATCACAATGGTGTAAGGTTCTCTATCATCAGGTTCGGAGCGGAAAAGTTTATTTTCCATCCAATACTCATACCATTTATCTTCTACCTCAGCGGGAGAATATTTGGTGGCTAATTCGTTCATCTTATTATGTTATTGCTGTTTTGCTGATTTAAAAGGCAAAATTAATAAAAATCTTTGAGAAAAGTAGGAGTAGGGACTAAAAAGAGAAAATTATATCTTTGCAATAGGAGAATAAAGAAAGTCTATGTGGAGTCAGAAATAAAAGTTTGAGGAAAGTAAAAAAGCAGACTCGAACATTATTAAAAACGTTCGAGTCTGTTTTTTATGAGGGTATTGTGGTGACGTCTGATCAGGCCGTGCACTTGATACCGAGCCATACCATCAGAAGGCCGAGTGCAACTGAAGGGACTATGTAGCAAATGAATTTTACCCATTGCCCTTTCTGAATCATCGCAAAACTGTCGTGACTGAAGGAGGAGAAGGTGGTGAATCCTCCGCAAAAACCGGAGATAAGGAGCGCGTTGACAAGTGGACTCATATCGTGGCGCGTCCAAAGGCCAACAAAAAGACCGATTATGAAACATCCTATAACGTTGACAGCAAATGTTCCTGCCGGATATTTGTCTCCGAAAAGTTTCTTTCCCGCAACGCCGGTGAGGTATCGTCCGCAGGTGCCGGCAAAACCGCCTAACCCTGCAATGAGCATATATTGGATTATCATAGTTGTCAGTGATTTATAGGGTTAAGCATTTTGAGTTTTTGGAGCCGGTTTTCTTATGCAAGCCGCTCCCAAGGCAACCATTGCGATACCAAAGACAAGGCTGGTTACCATATAGAATACAAACATTCCGCCATCGCCTTTCTCAAGAAGCGAGATCATATCGTCAGAGAAGGAGGAGAATGTGGTCAAGCCTCCGCAGAAACCGGTGATCCAAAGGAGATTTGCTGTCTTGCTCAGTTTTCCTGTCTTGTTGAGGTAACCATAAAGCATCCCGATGATTATACAACCTACCATATTGGCCATGAATGTTCCTAAGGGGAAGGAGAGGTGACATATAGCCGCTCCCAGCTTGTCCGAAAGAAATCTAAGGCAGGTGCCTAAAAAACCGCCGGCACCGGCAATCATCGTCGATTTGAACATTGTTATATGGATTTTATAATTATTAAATTAAGTTTATTTTACTTATTCAGTCAAATTATCCTGGATTGTGAATCATCTCGATATGTCCTACCGGTAGATCGGCACTGAGCAGAAGAGGGATACGACTGCTTGTTGATACCTCTGCATGTACGGGATAACCGCTCATCGCCCCGTGATAGCTATATTCGAAGCTTAAGGAATACGTGGGATAAGTTACCCCTCCAACAGTATAAGTTGATTTGCCGTTATATGTGACTGAAACAGTCTGCTGGTAACCACCCTCAACTGTGATTGGAATAGTGAACGTGCCGGGATTCATCGCATCGAAATTGATCTGATGGAAATAATAGAACATTCCAAGCATATCTGCTGTGACGGTGACTGCCTCCATTGTGTCGGCATCGGCATCCAGATAGCCTTCCCCTTTGATGTTCTTATAATTTGCAGGATTGTTTGCATCAAAACTGTTATCACGATATTGAGCTACCAAAGGTTTGCGGTACCATCCGTTCTCGTATGTAACGATTTCACGGCTGAGGCCGTCAGAGGGTTCCATTGTTGCGCGCAATTGATCGGAGATGCAGAACACACGGCCTTCCCATGGAATGCTATTGCCGTCAAGGGAAGCAATGAACTGATTGCCATCGGTCTGCAATGTCACAATACCATGGGCAATGTTTACGTCAACCAGCCCCCAACGGTAATTAACGTCGTAAGCTATTTCCTGATACGGAATGTTGACCTGGGCTTTCGAAATGAAAGCTGATAAAATTGAGAAAACAAGTAGTAATGTCTTTTTCATAGCTGTTAAATTGAATTGTTTAATATATTAACAAATCTTAAAAGGGAATGGTTAAAGGTCAGTGTAAAAATTCATGTATTGAAAACAGTAGGGACGCACCACGGTGCGTCCAATGTCAAGAGATTTGTGTCAATGCGGACGCACCGTGGTGCGTCCCTACTGTGTCTTTTTATGAAAAGAATTTTTACAGTCTCAACATTTCATTTTGAGCTGCGAGATCTTCAAGATATCGGCGACGGTCATCCTCGATGGTGTGGTCGAAATCCTGAGCGTATGAGGCAATTACTTCCGCCGGCTTGCGCCAATGATCCCCGAAACGGTTTGCAATCCATTCTCTTTCAAGTTCGGGATAGCGTGTGAAGGCATTGTCGAACACCTCGCGCATATCATTGAAACTCTCCTGTTGCATAGCCATCTCAAGATATTTCCTCGGAATGAGAAGGCCGGCCATGTCAACCCAATCGGAAATCTCTTCCCCCTCCCTCTTTTCAGGGAAACCATCTGCAGTTCGCAGGCTCAGATATTTATAAATGGCCAGTTCATAAAGATGACGGGCACGTTCGAGCGAGGCACGGGTGAATTTCATTCCTCGGTATCGAAGGAAACGGTCGTCGTCGGCCGGACGGAGCAAAAGATCATCAATCACATCGAGGGCCGTGAGCATGGCTTCCACCGTAATCGGGTTAAGCACATCGAACACCACACGGTCAAGCAGTGGAAGCTTCCTTTTTAGTCTCCGGTCGCGGGCAGGCCATTTCTGCTCGTCGCGCAAAAGCCCGCAACTTCTAAGCATCACTGCAGGCACAACAACAGTTGCACCTCGGTCGTCGCCAAAAAGGTAAGAGAAGGGGAACTGGGAGGAATCAGGATGGGTCTTGTGCGAGCCCATCAAGAGAGAGAAAGCACCGATTTTTGCTCCTAACATCAGATAAGATGAGGAAGATGTTTTCACACCCCTTTCAAGCACCCCCCAATGCACAGGCCCTAACTTATACATGTGGTTACTCTGGTTTGTTCCCGACCCGGCATTCATAAATGATGTCTGCACACCTATGAGCAGGGTTGATTTGTGCATGCTCACCGTGTATGGCCCGGCAAAGACCGCGCAGGCTTCTCCATTTTCGAGGGAGCAATTGGCAAAAAAGAGTGAATCGTGAGCCGTGAAATTCTTTTCGAGGGATGCTCCTTGGCCGATGTAGCAGTTCCTGACAACTGTTCCTGAATCCAGACGGCCGTCCTCCACTATAAAATTCTCTGCATCCACACCGGCTCCGACAAACGCTAACGCACGCCCGGGAGCGGCGTTGTTGATGATTGTGCCGTTCTTAAGTGAGGTTGCTCCTTTGACCATAACTTCGCGTCCGACAGAAACATTGAGCAGGCTTCCGCAATTCTCAATCACCGCATCGTCACCAATGCCGATGAAAAAGTCTTTTGTGTCGAGATGTTCCATTAAGATTGGACGCAGATGGTTTTCGCTCCATTTGGGTTCACGCGCCATAAGGAGGGCTATCTGTGAGGTAAGCCCCGGAAATATGGTGACGGGCCGAGACCCTGTTTCGTCGAGAACAGCCACCTCTGTGCCTACACCGCATCGGCTTTCCTCCTCGAATATTATGCTGCCCACATTTTCAATGCGGGCTCCCCGTTTTATGTCGCAGTTATCAAGGCACACCCCGATATTGCGGATGGTGACATCGTCTCCGATTCGGCAATTCCTGATCAGGGCATTCTCAATCATTGCTTTCCCTGAAAGCAAGCCAATCTTTACATCTCCCTCGAAAGTGATATTGCGGAACCGTGAGAAGTCGGTATGAGGATTGAACCGTATGCGGCTCCAGTCGTCGCAACGGCATCCATTCGACATAAGTTGAGCAATTTCCTTAGCTCCGGGATTTATATATGTTGGTTCCATAAATTCAAAATCTTTTATTATTACAGCTAATTACAGCTTTTTTTTACAAAGGCTTCTTTACTCAGCCTCCATATCTACGGCCTCTTCAGCATCCTTTATTTCATTCATCTCCTCAGCAAGATCATCATATTTCTGGAAGAGGAAATCGTTATAAGGGAAGCGTTCGATGTGAATCTCCTTTGCCCTGTCGTAGAGCATACCCTTAAGTTCATCGATATTTATTTTCTCTTTGGCTGAGATGAATACGCAATTGTTCTCCATTTTAGACATCCATGTTTGCTTGAATTCATCTAAGGAGATATTTTCTCGTGTGCGGGGAGTGAGGTCATCCTCATCCTTCGGGGTATATTTAAATGCATCAATCTTGTTGAAGACAAGAATCATCGGTTTGGTCGATGCCCCACACACTTCAGCCAAAGTTTTATTCACGACATCAATCTGCTCCTCAAAGTTCGGATGACTCACATCAACCACGTGTACCAGAATATCGGCCTCCCTCACTTCGTCGAGAGTAGATTTGAAGGAATCCACAAGGTGTGTGGGCAATTTGCGTATGAACCCTACGGTGTCGGTGAGCAGGAAGGGTAGGTTATCGATAATCACTTTCCTCACCGTGGTGTCGAGAGTGGCAAAAAGTTTATTTTCGGCAAACACATCGCTCTTGCTGAGAAGATTCATTAAGGTTGATTTTCCCGCATTGGTGTATCCAACGAGGGCCACACGTGTCAATTTTCCGCGGTTCTTTCGTTGCACGCTTTTCTGTTTGTCGATACTTTTCAGTTCCTCCTTCAGGCGCGAGATCTTATCGAGGATTATACGGCGGTCGGTCTCTATCTGCGTCTCGCCGGGGCCGCGCATGCCTATGC